>NZ_JBSFDA010000194.1:0-18531 GCF_053593675.1 Streptomyces sp. NPDC002156
GGCACCGGTCCCTCCCCACGTGGGGACCGGTGCCGAACGATGGACGAGGACCCGGGGGTGTCCGGTCTGTGCCGGTTCCGTGGGTCTCGGGTTCGCGTGGTGCGGCCGACTCTCCCCGCTGGCGAATCCGGCAAAGCTGGCCGAGAACATTCGGCCTTCGAGCTGCCCCTGGGATCGCTGCGCTGGTGGTCCGGGTGGACGCCACGCGGGTGGTTCTTCGTTGCGTCATGATCCTGCCATTCGGAGCTCACAGAGAGGAGGTTCCGGTGTAGGGGCGAACGCTTAACCGCAGGTCAGCCGTATAGAGTGGGTTTTCCGGTCCGGATGAGACCGGACGACGCCGGATGACCGACGCGGGGGAAGTTAGGGGTGGAGACCTTGAGTTCCGACTCAGGGGCACGCACGGCCTTCGCGGAGCGACTCGCGCTGTTGTACAAGGAGGCCGGCAATCCTCCCCTCAAGCGTGTGGCCGAAGCCGTCGTCCAGTTGCAGCGGGTCGACGAACGCGGCCGGCCCGTGCGGGTGTCCGTGCAGCGGATCAGCGACTGGCGGCGGTCCAGGAACGTACCCGCCCAGTTCGCCGCCCTCGCCGCCGTACTGAGTGTCCTCGTCCCGCAGGCCCGCCGTGCCCGGCCCGTCCCGGTCTCTCCCGGACTGTACGACATGGTCCAGTGGCAGCGGCTGTGGGAGCGGGCCGTCGCCGACCCCGTCGGTGACCGGGCCCCGGGCTCCCTGGACGAGGAGGAACCGCCCGCCGGTGAGATCGCGGCCGTGCCGGGCGCGGTGTGCCCCTACCGTGGCCTCGCCTCGTACCGGCTGGAGGACACCCGCTGGTTCTTCGGGCGTGAGCGCAGCACCGATGCCCTGGTCGCGCAGCTCCGTGCCGCCGAGACCGCGGACACGGGCAGTGGTGGGCTGGTCATGCTCGTGGGGGCCTCGGGGGCGGGGAAGTCCTCGCTGCTGAGCGCCGGGCTCGTGCCCGCCCTGCAGGAGGGCGCGCTGGGCGGGCCGGGGCAGCAGCAGGCACGCGAGGTCGTCCAGCTCGTTCCGGGCAGCGATCCCCTCGCCGAACTGACCCTCCGTATACCCGGGCTCGAGAACCTCCTCTCCCCCAGCGACGGCGAACCGGCCGCCGAGCCCGGTACTCCCGAATTCGCCCATGCCGTACGGGAGACGGTCGGCGCCTGGGCACGCCGCGACGGGAGCACGGCCACCACCCGGCCCGTCGTCATCGTCGACCAGTTCGAGGAAGCCTTCACCCTCTGCCCCGACGAGACCGCCCGGAACACCTTCATCCAGTTGCTGCACGCCGCCGCCTCGCCCCCCGGGCCCGGTGAGCGGGCCGGGGCCGACGGGTGGGCGCCCGTGCTCGTCGTCCTCGGTATCCGTGCCGACTTCTACGACCAGTGCCTGCGCCACCCCGAACTCGCCGACGCGCTCCAGCACCGGCACATGGTCCTCGGACCGCTGACCACCGCCGAGTTGCGGGAGGCGGTGACCGGACCCGCGAAGGCCGTCGGCCTGGAGCTGGAGCCGGGGCTCGCCGAGCTGATCGTGCGGGAGGTGAGCGCCGACGGGCCGCGCGGGGCGCACGACGCGGGCGTACTGCCGATGCTCTCGCACGCCCTGCTCGCCACCTGGCAGCGCCGCAAGGCGGGGCGGCTGACCCTGTCCGGCTATCGTGCGGCCGGCGGAATCCAGGGCGCGGTCGCCGCGACCGCCGAGCACGCCTGGACCGGCCTCGACCCGGCGGCCCGTACCGCCGCCCGGCTGCTGCTGCTGAGGCTGGTACGGCTGGGCGAGGACACGCAGGCCACCCGACGGCGGGGTACGCGACGGCAGTTGGCCGCCGAGTCGACCGACCCGGGCAAGACGGAGGAGTCCCTCGAAGCGCTCGTGCGCGCCCGGCTGGTGACGCTCGACGCGGAGAGCGTGGAGATCACCCACGAGGCGCTGCTGCACGCCTGGCCACGGCTGCGCGACTGGATCGACGAGGACCGGGGTGGCAATCTGCTGCGCCAGCGCGTGGAGGAGGACAGCAGATCCTGGGAGGAGTCGAAGCGCGACTCCGCGCTCCTCTACCGGGGCTCCCGCCTCGAACAGGCGCACAGCTGGGCGAAGGCCGCCGGTGCCACCTATCTGACCCGTGGCGCGAAGGAGTTCCTGGCCGCGTCGGCCCGGCTGCGCCGGCGTACCGTCCTGATCAGCCGGGCCGCCGTCGCCGCGCTGGTCGCGCTGGCCGTACTGGCGGGCGGTGCGGCGCTGATCGCCCGGCAGCAGCGGGACGACGCGGTGTTCGAGCAGGTGCTCGCCGAGGCGGACCGCGTGCAGTCCTCGGACCCGTCGCTGTCCGCGCAGCTCAGCCTGGTCGCCCACGCGCTGCGCCCGGACGACGCGGGCACCCGCAGCCGGCTGGTGTCGATCGTGAACACCCCGCTGGCCACCTCGCTGATCGGCCACACCGGCGCCGTCTACCTCACCACGTTCAGCCCGGACGGCAAGCTGCTCGCCACCGCCAGCTACGACGGGACCGTACGCCTGTGGGACGTGGCGAACCGGGCGCGGCCCAAGCCACTCGGCAAACCCCTTGAGGCGAACGCGAGCTGGGTGAGCAGCGCGGTCTTCAGCCCCGACGGGAAGACCCTCGTCAGCGCGGGCGACGACGGCACGATCCGCCGCTGGGACGTGTCCGACCCCGCGCACCCCGAGGCGCTCGGCACGCCGCTGAACGGCCATGACGGCACGATCTATCTGATCGCCTTCAGCCCGGACGGCCGTACGCTCGCCTCCGCCAGCGAGGACCGCACGGTCGGCCTGTGGAACATGACCGACCCGGCCGCCCCCAAGCGGATCGGCACCCTCACCGGCGCGGGCGCGGCCGTGCGCGCGATCGCGTACAGCCCCGACGGCCGCATGCTCGCGGCGGGCGGCGACGACAACACGATCCGGCTGTACGACGTCTCGAAGCCGGCCGATCCGAAGCCGTACGACACGAAGCTGACCGGGCACACGGACCTGGTGCACTCGGTGGCCTTCAGCCCCGACGGCCGGACCCTCGCCAGCGGCGCCGCCGACGACACGATCCGCCTGTGGAACGTGTCCGACCCCGCGCACGCCGCCCAGCTCGGCCCGCCGCTGACCGGGCACACCGACGCGATCTGGTCGGTGGCCTTCAGCCCGGACGGGACGACGCTGGCCGCCGCGAGCGCGGACAGCACCGCGACCCTGTGGAACGTCAGCGATCCGGAGTACCCCTCGCAGGTCGGCGAGCCCCTCGCGGGCAGCAGCGGCGAGATGTACGCGCTGGGCTTCAGCCCCGACGGCCGTACGCTCGCCACCGGCAGCGGCGACAGCAGGGTGCGGCTCTGGTCGCTGCCGACGTCGGACATGATCGGCCGGCTCGGTGTGTTCCGCCCGGACGGCAAGGTGCTCGCCACGGGCTCGCGCGACGGACGCGTACGGCTGTGGAACGTGGAGCGGCCCGACCACCCGGTGGCGCTGAGCGCACCGTTCACACCCGGGGGCGGCGAGGTACGGACACCGGCGTTCTCGGCCGACGGCCGTACGCTCGGGATGGCGAGCGGGGACAGCGCGGTCCAGTTGTGGAACGTCAGCGATCCCAGGCATCCCGTCGCCTGGGCGGACCCCGTGAAGCTGAAGACCCGGTTCGCCGCGTCCGTGGCGTTCAGCCCGGACGGCCGTGTCCTGGCCACGCCCTACGAGGACTTCACCGTCCAGCTGTGGGACGCGACCGACCCGGCCCATCTGCGCCCGCTCGGCAGGCAGCTCACCGGCCACACGGGCTACATCAACGGCCTCGCCTTCAGCAAGGACGGCCGTACGCTGGCCAGCGCCGGCGCGGACGGCACGATCCGCCTGTGGAACGTCACCGCCCCGGCAAAGGCGACCCTGCTCGGCAAGGCGCTCAAGGGCCACCTCGGTCCCGTCAACGAACTGGCCTACAGTCCGGACGGCCGTACGCTGGCCAGCGCGAGCGACGACGGCACGGTCCGGCTCTGGGACGTCACCGACCCGGCGAAGGCGCACAGCCTGGGCTCTCCGCTCGCCGGGCACACCGAGGCGGTCGACTCGCTGTCGTTCAGCCCGGACGGACATGCCCTGGCCAGCGGCGGCAACGACAACGCTGTCCGGCTCTGGGACGTCTCCGACCCGGCCGACGCCAAGGCCATCGGGCAGTCGATGAGCCCCAACGCCAAGACGGGCAACTTCCTGGCGTTCAGCCCGCGCGGCGGCATCGTCGGGGTGTCGAGCGGCGCGGACACGGTCCGGCTGTGGAATCTCGACATCGACAAGGCCGTCGACCACATCTGCGCGACGACGCGGGGCGTACTGACGGCCGAGAGGTGGCACGAGTATCTGCCCCGTTTGTCGTACGAGCCGCCGTGTGACACGTGAGGTGTGACCGGAGGATGGTTGTAGTGCTGGAGGGGCCAAAGAGAGTGATCCCGATCACAACTGGTCGTTGTACCAGAGCAGTCGGCTCCCACTGAGCAGTCAGCCTTGTTACCCTTGGCCAGAGCCCGATCGCTGGTGCATCCCCCGTCGCC
The DNA here is from genome assembly GCF_053593675.1 of Streptomyces sp. NPDC002156. Taxonomy (NCBI): domain Bacteria; kingdom Bacillati; phylum Actinomycetota; class Actinomycetes; order Kitasatosporales; family Streptomycetaceae; genus Streptomyces; species Streptomyces sp. NPDC002156. The sequence continues at coordinate 4,569 of NZ_JBSFDA010000194.1, forward strand.
AGCGGTCGGGTTCTTTTATGTCTCCAAGAGGTCATCTCCTCCACTCGTCAAGACCTCTTGAGGAGTCGTACGCTGAGATCATGCCCAAGGCGTACGAAGTGATCGCCGACGATCTCCGCCGTTCGATCCGCGAGGGCGAGCGCAAGCCGGGCGACCGGCTCCCGGCGGAGACGGAGCTGGCGAGGACGTACCGGCGCAGTGTCCCGACCGTGCAGAACGCACTGCGGCTGCTGACCGAGGAAGGGCTGCTGGACAAGCAGCACGGCCGTGGCAACTTCGTCCGCCGCGCCCGCACCCTGGCCGTCCGGGACAACGGGCGGCACCAGTGGGAGAAGAACCGGGCACGCCGGCCGAAGTCCGAGCGGGCGGTGACGGGCGCCACGGAGCACGACACCGGCCTGGAACTCCGGGACCTCGTCTTCTACGCCAGGTACCGCGAGATCGCGGCACCGGAGGAACTGGCGGAGGCCTTTGGGGTCCCGGTGGGCACGCCGCTCGTCGAGCGCACGTACCGAACGCGGTACGCGGCGGAGACGGCCCCCTTCAACCTGGTCACGTCCTACCTCCTCCGCGACATGATCGCCGCCAACCCGGCCCTCCTCGACGACACCAACGAACCGTGGCCCGGCGGCACCCCGGCCCAACTCCACACGGTCGGCATCGAGTTGGACCGCGTCGAGGAACGCTTCACGGCCCGCCCGCCGACCCCGGAGGAGGCGGCCGAGCTGGAACTCCCCCCAGGAACCTCGGTGATCCTCCTCCGCAAGAAGTCGTACGACATCCATGACCGCGTGGTGGACGTCTCGCATGTGACGCTCCCCGGCGACCGCACGGAACTGCTCTTCACCACTTCCCTGGAAAGGTGGTGAGTGCTGCCGTGCCCCGGCGCATCATCATCGTCACCGCTGTCCACGCCCCGTCGGCCCGCTTCCTCCCGGAGGCCTACAAGTCCCTGTGCGAACAGGAGTTGCCGCCCGGCTGGAGCTGGCACTGGCTGATCCAGGAGGACGGGAGGACGGAGGAGGTACGCCCGTACGTCCCCGACGACGAGCGCGTCACCTTCCGGCAGGGCCGGGCGGGCGGTCCGGGGGTAGCCCGCACGATGGCGTTGTCGGCGGCGGACGGCCCGTACGTGAAAATCCTGGACGCGGACGACCAGTTGGCGCCGGGCGCGCTGGCGCGGGACCTGGCCGCTCTGGAGGCGGACGCCTCGCTCGGCTGGGCGACGTCGCGTGTTCTGGACCTGCTGCCCGATGGCTCCACGGCCGGGTTCCCGGGTGATCCGGAGGCCGGCGTGATCGAGCGCGGGGCGGTGCTCGACTTCTGGAAGGCCAACGGTTTCCGCGCACAGGTCCATCCGGCGACGCTGTGCGTACGCCGGGACCTGCTGCTGGCCCTGGGCGGGTGGATGGCCCTGCCCGCCTCCGAGGACACGGGGCTGCTGCTGGCGCTGAACGCGGTGAGCCGGGGGTGGTTCTCGCCGGAGGTGGGGCTGCTCTACCGGAAGTGGGAGGGGCAGGCGACCGGGCAGGCGGCGCATGTGGACTCGGGTGAGCGGGAGGCCCGGATGGGGGTCGTGGAGGCGCGGGCTCGGGCGTTGGCGGAGCTGGGGTGGGGGTATCCGGGTGCCGGGTGAGGGAGCGGCTCACGGCCGGCCGGGTGGTGGCTCGGGAGGCGTTGGAGGGCGTGAGGGCGCGTGACCAGCACGGCGATCGCCCTGTGAGGAGCCCCGGCCGTGGCTCGCCGAAGAATTATCATTAATGCTATGTAATGAGGTGATTTCAGGCGGGGCGACGAGAGTGAGATGAGTGACCATGGAGCGGCATGTCGTCGACGACCGGGGAGCGAGTCCCGTCCAGGAGGCCGTCGATGAGGCGCTCACCGCACGGGCCACCATCGACGAACACGGCACCGTGACGGGGTGGGGCGCCGGCGCCGAACGACTGCTCGGGTACTCGTCGGCGCAGGTCGTGGGCCGCCCGGCGGTCACCCTGCTCGCCGAGGAGCCCATGGCACCGGATCTCCCGCCCTTCGCCCAGCTCCCGAGGTGGCACGGGAGACTCGCTCTCCGGCACCGGGACGGTCACCGCGTCGAGGCCAGGGTCCTGGCGCATCACAGGACGTCGGACGACGGGACCCGCGACTGGCTCCTGGTCTCTGCCGTGACCGGGGCGCAGCCCCGCCCCGACGACGTCGAACTCATGAGGCAGGGTCTGCTTCTGTCCCCGTTCTGCGCGACGTCGGTGCATGACACGGACCTGCGCATCCGACGGTCGAACCGGGCCGCGCACGGCGCGCTGGGCCTGAGCGACGACGACATGCGCGGGCTGCGGCTGTCGGACGCGGTGGACGACCCCATGATCGGGGAGGTCGAGCGGCTGATGCTGCGGGCGCTGGAGACCGGCGAGCCGCAGTACCTGGAAAACCATGCGCGTTCCCCCGGCGAGACCCGTGAGCACGCCTGGTCGGTCCACCTCTACCGCCTGGAGGACCCGGACGGCCGCATCCTGGGTGTGGCCTCCACCGGGCACGACATCACGGAGCAGTACTGGGCCCGCAATCGCCTCCAGCTGATCGCCGAGGCCAGCAGGCGCATCGGCAGCACCCTCGACGTGACACGGACGGCGCAGGAGCTGGCGGACATGGCGGTCCCGGGCCTCGCCGACTTCGTCAGCGTCGACCTGCTGGCGTCCCTGGACGACACGCATGAGCAGTTCCCGGGATCGCTGCCGGCGGGCACCTCCCTCGCACTGCGGCGCATCGCCCACCAGTCCGTGCTCCCGGGCGTCCCCGAGGCGGCCGTCGCCCCGGGCGAGGTGGACGAGTACCCGGCCGGCTCCCCGCCCGTCGAGAGCCTGAGGTCCGGACGGGCCGTGCTGCACCAGGTGACCGAGCCCGCGATCGCCGAGTGGGTCGCCCAGAAGCCGGTACGGGCCTCCCGCGTCCGCGAGTTCGGCGTCCACTCGGTGATGACCGTGCCCCTGTCGGCACGCGGAACCAACCTGGGCGTCGCCGTCTTCGTCCGTCACCGGCACCCCGACCCGTTCCAGCAGGACGATCTGGTGCTCGCCGAGGAACTGGCGTCGAGGGCGGCGGTCTGCATCGACAACGCCCGGCGCTACACGCGCGAACGCGGTACGGCGGTCACCCTGCAGCGCAGCCTGCTGCCGCAGCGGCTGCCCGAGCAGTCCGCGATGGAGGTCGCGTCCCGCTACCTCCCGGCCGGTGCCCAGGCCGGGGTGGGTGGCGACTGGTTCGACGTGATCCCGCTGTCCGGAGCGAGGGTGGCGCTGGTCGTGGGCGATGTCGTGGGCCACGGCATCCACGCCTCCGCGACCATGGGACGGCTGCGCACCGCCGTACGCACCCTCGCCGACATCGATCTGCCGCCCGACGAACTGCTCACCCACCTCGACGACCTGGTGGCCCGCCTGACCACCGAGGCGGAGGGCGCCGAGCACGACGCCGGGAACAGGGAGACCGCGGGAGACGTCGGAGCGACCTGTCTGTACGCCGTGTACGACCCCGTCTCCCGCCGTTGCTCGCTCGCCCGGGCAGGGCATCCGCTGCCGATCGTGGTGAGCCCGGACGGCACGGTGGAACTCCTGGACCTGCCGGCGGGGCCTCCACTGGGCCTGGGCGGACTTCCCTTCGAGGCGGTCGAGATCGAACTGCCGGAGGGCAGCCTGCTCGCCCTCTACACCGACGGCCTGGTCGAATCCCGCGACAGCGACATCGACGACGGCGTTTCCCGCGTCTGCCAGGCCCTCACCCGCCCCGCCGCGTCCCTGGACGTGCTGTGCGACGGGATCCTCTCCGCCGCGCTCTCCCGGCGGCCCGCCGACGACGTGGCCCTGCTCGTCGCCCGCACCCGGGCGCTCGACGCCACCAAGGTCGCCGCCTGGGACATCCCCCCGGATCCCGCAGCCGTCGCCGAGGCACGCAAGAACGCGGTCGGCCGACTGGCGTCCTGGGGTCTGTCCGACGCCGCCTTCGTGACCGAGCTGGTCGTCAGCGAACTGGTCACCAACGCCATCCGGCACGGCGAGCCGCCCATCCAGTTGCGCCTCATCCATGACCGGAGCCTCATCTGCGAGGTTTCGGACGCCAGCAACACGGCACCCCACATGCGCCGCGCCCGCACCTACGACGAGGGCGGCCGCGGCCTGCTCCTGGTCGCCCAGCTGACCCAGCGCTGGGGCACCCGGCCCACCACCAAGGGCGGCAAGGTGATCTGGGCAGAACAGAGCCTCGACGGCTGACCGCCGGAAGTCCTCCGAAGCGGGCAGCGTGGCCGTCATCGCCCTCGGACGCCACCTCGACAGCGGCGCGGCGACCGCCGGGGCCAGGCCGTGTCCGCAAAATCCCGTCGTCCGCACGGAGGGCGGGCCCGGCGGCGTCATGGGGGTCCCCCTCGGGCATGCACAGCTGTACCTCGCCGAGCGTCCCGCGCACCGCTTCCACCGCCGCGTCGCGCCGGGGGCGCAGCATCTCCCGTACGCGCTCCGCGTTTTCCCGTACGACACCGCTCCGGAGCGTGCGTGCGGCGACCGCCTGGAGCAGCGAGGCCGGGGAGAGATAGATGCTCTCGGCAAGGGCCGCGAGGGGCACGCCGGACACCCGGGCTCCGTGCCGTTCGAAGATCTGCACGGCGCGGTCGTACGTCGGTGCCTCGGCCAGGACCAGCGGCTCGGTTGTCTTCCGCCAAGAGCCCGTCGCGTCGAGCCGATCAGTCCTCGATCGCGCACGGGACGAACTGGGCCCAGGTGGTGGGGGTGAAGGTGAGGCGGGGGCCCGTCCCGGTCCGCCACCCACTCCAGAACTGCGAGGGCTGCGACCGGGGATTCCGGGCCCCCGAGCGGGGGCGCTGTCCCGGCTGCCGGGGCGAACTCGCCGGAAGCGCATTCACGGTGCACGGCGCGACGACTACTCTGGTGGCATGAGTGTATTCACAGTCCGCATACCAGATGACCTCGACGCCGAGGTGCGCAAGGCCGCAGCAGAGGCGGGGCTCTCGTTGAACGCCTACATGGTCCGCACCCTGCGCGAGCAGACACTGCGGGAAGCGCTGGCCGCCGTGGACAGTGAAGGTGCGCTGCTGGTCGACACCGGCGACGACGATCCGGCGGAGGACATCCGTTGAAGCGGGGCTCGGTCTGGGAAGTCCCGGTCGGCGAGGCCACTCGTACGGTCGTCGTGCTCTCCATCGACGAGGTGAACGCGAAGTTCCGGGCCGCCGTGTGTCTGCTCCTGCATCCAGCGGGCGCCTACCCGGACACCCTGGTCTCCGTACCGATCACCGATCCCGTGCACGCGGTCGCGGTGCCCGTGAACATCACCCAGTACGCGGCCCGGCGCTTCGAGAACGCCAAGCGACTGGGCGCGGTCACGCCCGAGACGATGGAGCGCATCGAGCGCGCCGTTCGCTCCGTCATGGGCCTGTAGGGGCGCGGCGGGCGTCGGCCACCAGGAGCCGCCGCCCCCTCTTCTCGGTCTCCGGGCTGGGTGTACTGTCGAAGCACTGGAAGTAGAAACGCGTGCTCACTGCTGGGCAGGGGCACGCGCGCATACGTGACTCGGACGGGTCGCCACTTCTTCACCTCGAAGGAGTGCGCAGTGAACGTCCGTCGCCATCTTCCCGATCTTCCTGCAGCTGATCCCTCTCTTCCGCCACGCTCCCTCCGGGAAGCGGGCGTCGCCCTCGCCGGGCTGTCCGCGGTCTTCCTGTTCGAGATGCTCGACAACTCGGTCCTCAACGTCGCACTGCCCACCATCGGCCGCGAGCTGTCGGCATCGACGACCGTGCTGCAGTGGGTCACGGGCGTGTACGCCGTCGTGTTCGGCGGGCTGATGCTCGCCCTCGGCGCACTGGCCGACCGGGTCGGCCGTCGCAAGGTCATGCTGGTCGGGCTGGTGCTGCTGGGTGCGGCGAGTCTGGCGACCGCGTTCGTCACGACGGCGGGGCAACTCATCGCGATCCGGGCGGCGATGGGCGTCGCGGCCGCGATGACGACGCCGGGCTCCCTCGCCCTGGCGTTCCGCCTGTTCGACGAGGACGGGCTCCGCGTCCGTGCGACCACGCTGATCTCGACCGTGGGCCTGGTCGGGCTCGCGATCGGACCCACGGCGGGTGGCCTCGTGCTCGCCTTCGCTCCTTGGCAGGTGCTGCTGCTGATCAACGTACCGATCGCCGCACTCGCGTTCCTCGGCATCCGCCGCGGCATCCCCGCCGACCGGGCGGACGAGCTGCACCGCGACCCGATCGACGGCGCGGGTGCCCTCCTCGGCACGGCCACGATCGTGCTCGCGCTGGTCACGCCGACGCTGTTCGTCGACGCGGGCACCGCGTCGCCGCTCCCGTGGCTGACCACGGCGGCGGCTGTCGTGACAGCTGTGCTGTTCGTCCTCCGGGAGCGTTCCGCCCGCCATCCGCTGCTCGACCTCGCACTCGTCGCCCGCCCGCTCGTGTCGAGCGGCCTGGCGTTCAAGGCCGCCTCAGCCCTCGCGACCGCCGGCCTCGGCTACCTCGTGACCCTCCAGCTCCAGCTCGACCGGGGCTGGACGCCCACCCAGGCGGCTCTGGGGATGTTGCCGCAGGTCGTCGTGCTCATCGCGGGCGGTGCTCTGATCGGTCCGCTGGTCGCACGCGTCGGTCTCGACAAAGCCGCCTGGCTCAGCGCCGGAGCCGTCGTGTGCGGGCTCGCCGTCTACGGGCTGCTGGGCCGCTTCGGGTACGTATGGATCGCCCTCGCGCTCGTGCTCGTCGCCGCCGGTATGCGCGTCGTGGGTGTCGTCGCCGGGACCAACGTGATGCGTGGCCTCCCGGCCGACCGCACCACCGTCGGAGCGGCGCTGGTGGACACCGCGGGCGAAGTCACCACCGGAATCGGCATCGCCGTCAGCGGGACCATCCTCGCGGCGCTCTTCACCGGCGACATCGCCACGTCGAACTGGAGCGCCGACCAGACCGCCGAGTTCCGCGAGGCGGTCAGCTGGGCCGGTCTCGCCCTCACTGTCCTGGCGGCGGCGCTGGTGGGATGGGGGATCGCCCGCGCCCGTCGCGCCGCAGTCGTCGACGAGTAGACGAGTGGACGAGGTATCGAGGCCAGGTGTTCGGGCCCGGTGTCAGGGCAGCCTCTCCGCGTCCACCCGCGAGAAGATCAGGTCGCTCTCCCCCACCACCGGGCCCCGCCACCTCTCCGGTACGCCGATCTCACCCGGGTTCGCCGCCAGCGCGTACGCGTAGCTCTCGGGGGCGTAGCTGTTGGGGAGGCGGTAGAGGTGGTAGCCGGCGTCCCTCATCGTCTTCAGCAACTCCTCTGCCGAGTCGCCCAGTTGGGCCATGCGGTCGGGGGTCACCTCGACCGTGATCTCCGCGTCGGGGCGGAGTTTCGGCAGCATGGGCGCCAGGCCCCGTACGACACTTCCCTCCGCGCCCTCCACGTCGATCTTGATGACGCGGGCGTTCTCGATCTCCTCCGGTTCGAGGAGTTCGGGCAGCGGGCGGGCCTCGATGTCGAAGGTGGACTCCGTCGGGCCGTCCCACGGGACGATGCTGTTGGCGCCCATGTTCTGCGAGCTGGAGAGGATGAAGGTCAGGGTGCGGTGGCTGTCCGACACCGCCGCGTTCAGTGACCTGATGTTGCGGCAGTCGTTCAGGGCGCTCTGGCGCAGGAGGATGTCGGTGAACGTCGGGGACGCCTCGATCGACACGACCCTGCCCTTGTCACCCACCAGTTGTGAGGCCAGCACACTGAACACGCCCACGTTCGCGCCGACGTCCACGAACGTGTCCCCGGGGCGCAGCCTGCGGCTGAGCCAGGCCGACATGTGGGGTTCCCAGACGCCGAAGAGGTAGACGTAGCGCTGGATCAGGTCCTGGGTGTCGACCGCGAAGCGGGCGCCTGAGCGGGTCTCGACCACTCGGCGGCGCGGGTGCTCCCTCAGGTGGGGGTTCAGGAAGCGGGCCGCCAGCAGCGCCTTGCCGACGGAGCCCGGGGCCTTCCGTACGTACTGGCGGCCAAGGGTCACCAAGTACTCCGACAGCCCCGCCGTGGGAACACCGCTCATGCGATCCGCCTCTCCACCGATCCGGGACCAACCTACTCCGGTCCCTGTCATGGCCTCTGCCGGGCACCTCTCCCATCTCCTAAGATCATCCGACGGAGACTCACATTCGGGCACGGGGGACGGGGACACGATGGGAACCGGTGAGCAACTCATCACCGTAGGAGCCGTGTTGCTCGGCGCGCTCACCACGCACGCGACCAACTACCTGATGGAGCGCGGCCGTAACCGCTACCAGCTGCTGACCCGCTGGGACGACAAGAAGATCGACACGTACTCCGAGTACGTGGACGCGGCCAAGATGCGCATCGCCAGTGCCGTCCGGCTCTACGAGGCCAGGGAAGGGCTGCGCGACGAGCACCGGCCCGAGCCGGAGCTGCGGGAGGATCTGTCGGACGCGAGCCGGCGGTGGGGGTCGGCGTTCGAGCGGGTCATGCTGCTCGGGGGCGACGACGCCATCGAGGCCGGGCACGAACTCAACACCGTGCTCTCCGAGATCGACTGGCAGGCCACCGGGCGGATCACCGGCACCCTGGAGGAGTGGCGGGAGCGGCACCGGGGCGCCTTCCGGTGCATCAACGCCTTTCACGAGGCCGCCCGCGTCGACCTCGGGATCCAGGGCAGCGTCACGGGCGAGAAGCATCCCGAGCGGGACCTTCTGCTGCCGTCCGCCCGGCACAACCGGCAGGAGTCGGACCAGGGCTGACGGCAGCCGTACGTACGCCAGTACGTTCCTCTACCTGCCCGCCGCCGCTGCCGCCACCGCCGCCCGGGCGCGCGACCTGAACGCCTCCAACTTGTCGACCGGCTCCGTCAGTTGGCGGCTCCGGGAGCGGATGCTCACGTCGTGGCCCTCGGACGTCCTGCGCAGGGCGCCGACTGTGGCCTGTCCCTTCGGGATGTGCGAGAAGGGGTCGAAGGAGTACCAGCGCATCGCGTTCTCGTGGGTCATCTTGACGATGTCCTCGTCCGGGACGGAGTGCTTCTCCAGGACGCCGTGGATCTGTTCCGGCGCGTCCGGCCACATGGAGTCGCTGTGCGGGTAGTCGCCCTCCCAGCAGATGTTGTCGATGCCGATCTCGTGCCGCAGCTTCACGCCCAGGTCGTCGCTGATGAAGCAGGTCAGGAAGTGGTCGCGGAACACCTCGGACGGCAGCTTGCCGCCGAAGTCCTGGAGCGTCCAGGTCGCGTGCATCTCGAAGGTGCGGTCGACGCGCTCCAGGAAGTACGGGATCCAGCCCGTGCCGCCCTCCGACAGCGCGATCTTCAGATCCGGGTACTCCTTGACGACCCGCGACCACAGCAGGTCGGCTGCCGCAGATACCAAGTTGATCGGCTGGAGCGTGATCATCACGTCCGGCGGTGAGTCGACGGCCGGGATGGCCAGCCGCCCGGACGAGCCGATGTGGATCGACATCACCGTGTCCGTGTCGGACAGCGCCTGCCACAGCGGGTTCCAGTACTCGTCGTGGAAGCTCGGGTAGCCGAGGGCGGCCGGGTTCTCCGGGAAGGTCAGGCTGTGGCAGCCCTTTTCGGCCACCCGCCGGACCTCCGCCGCGCACAGCTCGGCCGACCAGATGGCCGGGAGTGCCATCGGGATGAAGCGCCCCGGGTACGCCCCGCACCACTCGTCGATGTGCCAGTCGTTGTACGCCCGCACCAGCGCCAACGAGAAGTCCTGGTCCTCCGTGGCGAACATCCGCGCGGCGAAGCCGGGAAAGGACGGGAAGTTCATCTGGGCCAGCACGCCACCGGCGTTCATGTCCTTGATGCGCTCGTGCACGTCGTAACAGCCCGGCCTGATCTCGTCCATGCCCTGGGGGTCGAGGCCGTACTCCTCCTTGGGCCGCCCGGCGACCGCGTTCAGCGCGGCGTTGCCGACCGTGTTGTCGCGGAACTGCCACACGTCACTGCCGTCCTCGCGGTGGATCAGCTTCGGAGCGTCGTCCAGATACCGCTTCGGGAGGTGGTTCACGAAGATGTCCGGCGGCTCGATGATGTGGTCGTCCACGCTGATGAGGATCAGGTCGTCCCGTTCCATGACGTTCCTCCGCAGTTACTCCGCAGTGATTCGACTGTGCCTCGACGGTGATTCTGACCTTCTCTGTCAACGTAAATTAGCTTCTCACTATCAGAGAATCAACCGTTCGGACGTAGTGGGATGGGCGCGGGACGGGCAACGAGGAGGGGCCCGATCCGGCGTGCGGATCGGGCCCCTCCTCGCTCTTCCCTCAGACGCTCAGCGCCGCCCTCACCGTCTGCTCGGCCCCCGCTCCGCCCTCTCCGGACGAGGTCACGCGGCCCGCCTCCAGTACGTAGTAGCGCTGGGCGGCCCGCATCGCGAAGCCCACGTGCTGCTCGACGAGGAGGACCGAGAGGCCGCCCCTCGCCGCCAGCGTCAGGATCGTCTCCTCTATCTCCGCGACCACCGACGGCTGGATGCCCTCGGTCGGCTCGTCGAGGAGGAGCAGGCTCGGGCGGGTCACCAGGGCACGCGCCAGGGCGAGTTGCTGCCGCTGACCGCCCGACAGCAACCCCGCCCGGCGGCCCGAGAGTTCACGCAGTGCCGGGAAGAGGTCCAGCGCCTCGGCGACCGCCTCCTTCCCGTCCGCCCGTCCGTCGGCGACGAGTTGGAGGTTCTCGGCGGTGGTGAGGTGCGGGAACGACTGCTGTCCCTGCGGTACGTACGCCATTCCGCGCGCCACCCGCTGGTGCGGGGAGAGGCGGGTGATGTCCTCGCCGTTCAGCAGGACCCGTCCGGCGGTCGGCTTCAGCAGACCCATGGCCGCTCGCAGCAACGTACTCTTGCCCGCGCCGTTGTGGCCGAGAACGGCGGCCACCCCGTTCTTCGGGACGGCCACGGTCACGCCGTGCAGGACGGTCGTACGGTCATAGCCCGCCCGTACGTCGTTGATCTCCAGCATCGACACAGCCATTACGCCTCCTCCCCAACAGGTATGGGCGCGGGCTCTGTCGCACGGCCCAGATAGACCTCCTGGACCCTCGGGTCCGCCTGGACCTCGGTCACCGTGCCCTCGCTGAGCACCTTGCCCGCGTGCAGGACGCTGACGCTGCGTGCGAACGAGCGCATGAAGTCCATGTCGTGCTCGATGACGACGACCGTGTGGTCCTCGCTCACCCGCTGGAGCAGTTCGCCGGTCGCCTCGCGCTCCTCGTGGCTCATCCCGGCCACCGGTTCGTCGAGCAGCAGCAGCCGTACGTCCTGGACGAGCAGCATGCCGATCTCCAGCCACTGCTTCTGGCCGTGGGCGAGGGCTCCCGCCGGGCGGTCGGCCAGTGCGGTCAGGCCGGTGGTCTCCAGGGCCCTGGTCACCGGTTCCGGAACGCCCTTGCGGCGGCGGAGCATCGTCCACATGCCGCGTCCGGCGCCCGCCGCGATGTCCAGGTTCTGGAGCACGGTCAGCTCCTCGAACACCGTCGCCGTCTGGAACGTACGGCCGATGCCCATGCGCGCGATCCGCTGCACCGGCTTGCCGAGCAGCTCCTCGTCGCCGAAGCGGACCGAGCCGGTCGCCTTCACCAGGCCGGTGACGGCGTCGACGAGAGTCGTCTTGCCCGCGCCGTTCGGCCCGATGAGGAACCTCAAGTCCCCTGTCTGGACGGTCAGGTTGACGCCGTCGACCGCCGTGAAGCCGTCGAAGGTGACCCTCAGGTCGCTGATCGCCAGCGCCTCGCCGCTCATGCCGTACCTCCCGAACTCACTTGCCGTGTACGGCGGTTGCGGGCCACCGTCCACAGGGACGCCAGGCCGCCGGGCAGGAAGCCGACCGCCAGCACGAACAACAGGCCCTGGAAGTACGTCCATCCGGCCGGGTACGCGTCCGACAGCGTGCTCTGCGTCCAGGCGACCGCGATCGCCCCGAGCACCGCGCCCACGAGTGACGCCCGTCCGCCGACCGCCGCGCCGATGACGAAGCCGATCGACGGCACGATCCCGATCAGCGCCGGGGAGATGATCCCGACGGCGGGCACGAAGAGCGCACCGGCCAGCCCCGCCATGCCTGCGGCTACGACATACGCGACCAGCTTGACGTTGGCCGGGTTGTAGCCGAGGAAGCGGACCCGTTCCTCGGAATCCCTTACCGCGACGAGGAGTTCGCCGTACCGGCTGACGAACAGCTGGCGGGCGAGGGCCATGAGGGCGAGCAGTACGGCCGCGATGACGAAGTACACCATCCGCTGGTTGACCGGGTCGTCGAGCGAGTAGCCGAAGAAGCCCTGGATGTCGGTGAGGCCGTTGGTGCCGCCGGTGGTGGCCTGCTGGCCGATCAGCCAGATGGACAGCGCGGCGGCGAGCGCTTGGCTGAGGATCGCGAAGTACGCGCCCTTCACCCGGCGCCGGAAGACCAGAAACCCGAGCAGCGCGGCGACCGACATGGGCAGGACGACCGTCATGGCCAGCGCGAACAGCGGGTTGGCGAACGGCTCCCACCACCAGGGAAGGGCGTCCCCGGTGCCGTACAGCTGCATGAAGTCGGGGAGTTTCTCGCCGGTGTCGGCGGCGTCGGCGAGCTTGAGGTGCATGGCCATGGCGTAGCCGCCGAGGCCGAAGAAGACGCCCTGGCCGAGGACGAGGAGTCCGCCACGGCCCCAGGCCAGGCTGACGCCGACGGCCACGATCGCGTAGCACAAGTACTTGGCGAGGAGAGCGAGTCGGAAGTCGGAGAGGGCCAACGGGGCTATGCCGAGGAGGAGTACGGCTCCCAGGGCGAAGCCGCCGGGGACGCGGAGGCGTTCCAGGAGAGGGGTCTTGGGCGCGGTCGGCGGGGTGACTGCCGTGGCGGGCTGGGGTGTTGTTGTTGTCATGCCAGGCTCCGGGTGCGCAGTGTGTACAGGCCCTGCGGTCGCCACTGGAGGAACGCGACGATCGCCACCAGGACGATGACCTTGGCGACGCTGACGGTGGTCGAGTATTCGAGCACCGACTGGAGCACGCCGAGCGCGAACGCGGTGATCACGCTGCCCTTGAGCTGGCCGATGCCGCCGACCACGACCACGAGGAAGGCGTCGACGATGTAGTTGGTGCCCATGGTCGGGCCGATCGGGCCTACGAGGGTCAGCGCTACGCCGGCCACTCCAGCAAGTCCCGAGCCGATGAAGAAGGTCATCCGGTCGACCTGGCCGGTGGCGATGCCGGACACCTCGGCGAGGTCGCGGTTCTGGACGACCGCCCTGATGCGGCGGCCCAGGGGGGTGAGGCGCAGGATCAGCGTGAGGGCGAGGACGCTCAGGAGGGCGAGGCCGAGGATGAACAGGCGGCTGTTGGCGAGGGTGATGCCGCCGCCGATCGAGATGTTGTCGGTGAGGACGTCGGGGGCGTGGGTCTGGACGTTGGGGGCGCCGAAGATGTCCCTGGCCAGTTGCTGGAGCATCAGGGAGACGCCCCAGGTGACCAGGAGGGTGTCCAGGGGGCGGGTGTAGAGGCGGCGGATGAGGAGCCATTCGAGGAGGGCGCCCATGAGGCCTGCGACGACGAAGGCGACGGGGAGGGCGACCAGCAGCGAAATCCCGGCGCTGCTGATGGACTTCTGGAGGACGTAGGTCGTGTAGGCGCCGGCCATGATGAACTCGCCGTGGGCCATGTTGATCACGCCCATTTGACCGAAGGTGAGGGTCAGGCCGAGGGCGATGAGGAGGAGGACGGCGCCGATGCTGATGCCGGTGAAGGATTGGTTGAGGATGACCGTCATGGAGCGGCTCCTGGTCGGGGGCGGGGTGCGGGTGGGGTGCTTTTCCTCGCCCCCGCCGCCCCTACCCGTCCCATCCCTTCCTGGGGGCTGCGCCCCCAGACCCCCGCTTCGGCCTGAACGGCCTCGTCCTCAAACGCCGGACGGGCTAAAAGATCAAGCCCCGGCCGGCACCATCCAGCCCGTCC
>NZ_JBSFDA010000195.1:0-18482 GCF_053593675.1 Streptomyces sp. NPDC002156
GGCCGGCGGTCAGCAGGGCTCCGGTCAGCAGTCGATGGCGCCGGGTCAGCCGGGCCCAGGCGCGCTCGTACGCGTCCGGTCGCCCGGCGGCCAGGGTAGGGGCGGCGGGGGCGAGCAAAACCCAACGCCCACCCCCACCCCCGCTCAAGCGGACAGCTCCTCCCGCAACGCATCCCGCAACCGAGCCGCCCGCTCAGCGACTTCCGCCGGCCCAAGAGAAACCGCAAGATCAGCCCACCGCTGCCCCTCCGCCAACTCCCCCCGCCGCGCATACACCAGCGCCAACCTCAACGCCGCCCGCCCATGCCCCGCCTCAGCCGCCCGAGCCCACCACACAGCCGCCTCGGGCTCACTCCCCTCCCGAGCCAGCAACAGCCCCAGGTTGAACGCCCCGTTTCGAGAACCGGCCTCAGCCGCCGCCCGGTACCACCGGGCCGCCTCCACCACGTCCCCCCGAGCCGACGCCAGCATCCCCACCCGCACCTGCGCCCGCCGATGCCCCTGAGAAGCCGCCCGCTCGTACCACTCCTCGCACTCGGTCTTCTCGTGCGCGATCTCACCAAGCTCATGCGCCGGCGTCGGCGGACGCCGGGCGTCGAGCACCGCGGCCAGCCGATAGGCCGCCTCGGGGCTCCCCCCACCCGCCGCACACCGCAGATACCGCTCCGCGTCCCGCTCGTCCCCGTCCCGCAGCCGCGCGGTACCGACCTGAAGCGCCGCCTCGGTGTGCCCGGCGCCCGCGGCACGCTCGTACCACCCCAGCGCGGCATCGTCCTCACCGCGCCCGGCGTACAGGATCCCGAGGTTGAAGGCGGCGTCCACGCTCCCCGCCTCGGCCGCCTTGGAGAACCACGGCTCGGCCCCCGACGTGTCCCCGCCCTGCAGCAGCAGAATGGCGAGCGCGTTGGCGGCCTCACGGTGCCCGGCGTACGCGGCCCGCCGGTACCACTGCTCGGCCTGCGCGGTACGCGCCTGCTCGGCGCAGAGCAGACCGAGGTTGTACGCGCCGTTGACATCCCCCGCGTCCATGGCAGCGCGGTACCACCGCTCGGCGGTCTGGGTCTCACCGCGCTCGGCGTGCAGCGCGCCCAGCGCGTTGGCGGCGTTGCCGTCCCCGTCCTGGGCGGCCCGCAGCCACCACACGGCAGCGCTCTCGGTGTCCCCCGCGTCCCGCAGCAGGAACCCGAGCGCGCAGGCGGCCCGGGCCTCGCCGTCCTTGGCGGACGTCAGATACCAGCGCCCGGCCTCCTTGAGTTCACCGCGCTTCTCCAGAATGGCCCCGAGATGCAGCGCGGCCCGCTGATGCCCCCGAGCGGCAGCCTGCCGATACCACTGCTCGACCTCTCCGGCACTGTCACCCGCATCCCCCTCGGCACCCTCCGCGGCCTTCCGGTCCAGCGCACGGGCCAGCCGATAAGCGGCCTCCCGATGTCCCCGCTCGGCGGCGACCCGCATCCACTGCCCGGTGGCCGCGTCCCCGCGGTGCTCCAGCAGATCGGCGAGCGCGTACGCGCCCAGCACATGCCCCTGCTCGGCGGACTGGCGCAGCCAGTACTCGGCGGCCGGCTCGTCGCCGCGCTCACGGTGGTGGCGGCCGAGCGCGTGCGCGGCGGGGGCGGAGCCGGCGACGGCGGCGATCCGCCACCAGCCGGCGGCGTCGTCGGCGTACCCGCGCTGGTGGAGGAGGACACCGAGGTTGTTGGCGGCGGCACGGTCACCGGCCGCGGTGGCGGCACGCAGCTGAGGCTCGGCTCCGTCGAGATCACCACGGCGCAGCAGCATGGCTCCGAGGACGCTCATCGCCTCGACATCGCCGGCTTCGGCGGCGAGCCGTTGACGTGCCTCTTCTACCGCCTCGCCGGTTTCGTCCCGGTCGGAAGGCTGCACAAATCGCCCTGTCTCCAACAGAGTTGCCTTGTCCCCCATAACGTCCATCGTCGCACCACCTGCAACCTGGGTACACCTGGTATACCGCAGTCAGTGAGGTCTCTACAGCGTTTTGTCGACATGCCCACAGAGAGACAAGTCAAACACAGTTCCCTTCAACTGCCCCGGGAAGACGCGGCCTTCACCAGGTCGGCACATGCGTTCGCACACCACGAAGGCCCGGATCCTTGGAGGATCCGGGCCTTCGCAATCAGTAGCGGGGACAGGATTTGAACCTGCGACCTCTGGGTTATGAGCCCAGCGAGCTACCGAGCTGCTCCACCCCGCGCCGTTGTGTTGCAACCGTACCACGGCGCGGGAGGGGCGGAGGCCACTGCCTCAACAGGGCCTCCGACCAGCACTAACCGCTACTTGGACTACTGCTGGGACTGCTGCTTGGCGAGCTGCCGGCACTGGGGCTGGCGCTGGCGGAGGACCCGCTCCCGGCACCGCTCCCACTCCCTGCCTTGTCCGCGTCGGCCTGGGCTTCCTCGGCCCGCTGGAGCGCGTCCTCAAGGGCCGCCTGTGCCTTGCCGTACGCCTCCCAGTCGCCCTTCTTGAGGGCCGCCTGGCCGTCGTCGAAGGCCTTTTGGGCATCGTTGAGTGCCTCTTGGACCGTCGGATCCTCGGCCGTAGGCGGTGTCGTCGTACCACCGCCGTCGTCCGGTGGCTCGGTCGTCGTGCCCTCCGCCCCGAAGACCTTGTTGAGCGCGGCGTCGAGCGTGTCCTCGAAGGCGGTCTGACCGCCGTAGGTCACCAACACCTTGCGCAACAGCGGGTACTTGAGGCCGCTGCCGCGGACGTAGACGGGCTCCACGTAGAGCAGGCCTCCGTCGAGCGGCACCGTCAGCAGGTTGCCGTACTCGATCTCCGAGTCGCCGCCTCTCAGCAGCCTGATGGACTCGGCGATGTCCTGTTCGGAGTTGAACTGGCTCTGGACCTGTTTGGGCCCGTCGACGGTTCTGCTCGTCGGCAGTTTCAGGATTCTGATCGTGCCGTAATCACTCGTCCCCGCCTCGGCGTTGACCGACATGAAGGCACTGAGGTTGTCCCGGCCGTTCGGCGTGAACGTCGTCGTCAGGGAGAACGCCTGCGCCTGCTGGTCGGGCATCTTCATGCTCAGGTAGTACGGCGGCACCGCGTCGCCCGACTTGTTGCTCGGGTCGTCCGGCACCTGCCACACCTCGGAGCCGCTGAGGAACGTCTCGGCGTCCGCCACGTGATAGCGGGTGAGCAGTTCGCGCTGGACCTTGAACAGGTCCTGCGGGTACCGGAGATGGGCCATCAGCGAGGCCGAGATGTCGCTCTTCGGCTCGACCGTGTTCGGGAAGGCCTTCATCCAGGTCTTCAGAACCGGGTCCTTGGTGTCCCACTGGTAGAGCTTGACCTCACCGGTGTACGCGTCGACGGTCGCCTTCACCGAGTTGCGGATGTAGTTGACCTGGTTCTGCTGGGCCACCACAGCGCGCTGGTTGTTGTTGGCGGTGAGCGAGTCGGCCGTCGTGTCGCCCAGGGTGGTGCGGGAGGCGTACGGATAGCCGTTCGTCGTCGTGTAGGCGTCGACGATCCACTGGATCTCACCGTCGACGACGGCCGGGTAGGCGTCACCGTCGATGGTCAGCCAGGGCGCGACCGCCTCGACGCGCTCCTTGGGCGTGCGGTTGTACAGAATCCGCGAACCCTCGCCGATGGCACCGGAGTAGAGGATCTGCGGCTCGCTGAACGCGACGGCGTACGCGGCACGGTTTATCGGGTTGGAGAGGTTGACGCCGCTCTTCCCCTTGTAGCTGGTGGTCTTCTCACCGGTGTCGTCGGAGTAGTCGATCTCCTTCTGGGGACCGCCGACGATCGAGTACTGGCTGGTCTTCTCGCCGTAGTAGATCCGCTGCTGGTACGTCCCGAGGTCACCCGTGGACGGCAGGTCGGACTCGGTGAAGACCGGGCGGCCCTCGGCGTCGGCCGTGGTGCCCTTGGCCGCGACCACACCGAAACCGTGCGTGTAGCGGAAGTGGTCGTTGATCCAGTTGTTCTTCGGAATGCCGTTGAGGTTCAGCTCACGCAGACCGATGACCGTGTCCTGCTCCTTGCCGTCCTTGCTGTAGCGGTCGACGTCGAGGTTGGTCGGGAACGCGTAGTAGTTCCTCATCTGCTGGAGCTGCTGGAACGTCGGCGACACGATGTTCGGGTCGACGATGCGGATGCTCGCCGTCGCGTCGACGTCGTCACGCAGCGTGGTCTTGTCCTCGGTGTCGCTGCGGCCGGCGTACTCGCTGACCTTGGCGTCGTCGATGCCGTACGCCTCGCGCGTCGCCTTGAGGTTCTTGGTGACGTACGGCGCTTCCTTGGCCTGCTCGTTCGGCTGGACCTGGAACTTCTGCACGATCGCCGGGTACAGCCCGCCGATGAGGATGGCCGAGAGGACCATCAGTCCGAAGCCGATGACGGGCAGCTGCCAGGTGCGCCGCCAGAGCGTCGCGAAGAACAGCAGCGAGCAGATGATCGCGATGCAGAACAGGATCGTCTTGGCCGGCAGATAGGCGTTGGCGTCGACGTACCGCAGACCCGTCCAGTTGCCGGTCGCCTTGAAGTCGCTCGACTTCACCGCGAGGCCGTACCGGTCGAGCCAGTACGCGACCGCCTTCAGGGCTACGAAGAGGCCCAGCAGCACGGACAGATGCCCGGTCGCCGCAGACGTGGCACGGGCTCCCGGGCTGGTGACGCGCAGCCCGCCGTACAGGTAGTGGGTCAGGGCCGCCGCGATCAGGGAGAGGATCGTGGTCGCGAAGCCGAAGCCCAGCAGGAAGCGGTACCAGGGCAGGTCGAAGGCGTAGAAGGACACGTCCAGACCGAACTGGGGGTCCTTCTGTCCGAAGGACACTCCGTTGACCCACATCAGCCAGGTCCGCCACTGCCCGGACGCCGAGGCGCCCGCGATGAGGCCGACCAGGGCGGTGATGCCGAGCAGCAGCCACTTCTTGTACGGGGCGATGCCCATGCGGTACCGGTCGAGGCTCTGCTGCTCCATCGACATGGCGCTCAGCGGCGGACGCAGCCGGTGCGCCAGCCAGATGTTCACACCGATCGCGGTCGCCATCAGCAGACCGAAGACGAAGAAAAGTCCGATCTTGGTCCACAGCGTGGTCGTGAAGACCGACGAGTAGTTGACCGAGCGGTACCAGAGCCAGTCCGTCCAGAAACCCGCGAACATGACGAACGCCATGCCGAGTACGGCAAGGACGCCCAGCGTCATGAGCAGGGTCCGGACGCGCCGGGACGGGCGGCCCACTCTGATCCGTGGCCCCTGCGGGCCTCCGCCGCGGTCCGGCATCTGGAAAGCCAAGGTGGCACCTCAAAAGTCGCTGTCGGTCCGTCAGGCCCCCGTGATCGCGGACCATCCGTCAGGCCTCGTGATCGTAGAGGCCTCACCTATGCAACTTACTCACGCTTTACTCGGTTCCCGGTTCGGGCCATGAACGAGGCAGGATTGTGACCATGTCCAACACTCCCATGGCGGCGAACCCGCTCACCCGGGCCGTACTCGAGATCGACGAGTACGTCTCCGGCCTCGGCTGGGACCAGCCGGCCAGGCTCTTCGCCCTAGTAGACACCGCCCGGCTGAAGGTCCAGGAGCCGTCTCTCGCGGCCCAGCTCGGCCTGACCGACGAGCAGGAGGCCGCCGGTCTCACCCCGATCGAGCAGGACGAGATCCCGGCGGGCAAGCCGCTGGACGAGTTCCTCGCCACCATCGCCTGGCCGGACGCGGTGGTCGGCTGCGCGCTCACCGTCGAGCGCCTGATGCTGCCGCCGTCCGCGGAGGCGTCGGTTCCGCAGGGGCTCAGCGACAAGAAGCTGACGGCCTGGGTCGCCGCGCATCCGGACCGGCAGGAGGTCCGGATGACTGTCGCGGTCCTGCGCGACGGCACCCGGGACTCGGCGGTGCGTCTGCGCGAGAAGGACGCGGCGACGGAGGTGCTCACGGGCTCCGGTCTGGTACCGGGCCTGGCGGAGGCCCTGTCGGCGACGTTCGCGGAGTAGCGAAGGAGCGAGTGAGCAGTCCTACGGACTGCTCACTCGGTGCTGCACTTCGGCAGATCGCCGGTGTCGCCGGAGCGGATGTCTTTGAGGGCACTCAACGCGTCGCCAATGGTGCCCACCTTGACGAGCGTGAGCCCCTCGGGGGTGTCCTTGGCGGCGGCCGCGCAGTTGTCGGCGGGTGTCAGGAAGTACTGGGCCCCCTTGTCCCGCGCGCCGACGGTCTTCATCTCGATCCCGCCGATGGGACCGACCTTGCCGTCGTCGTCGATGGTGCCGGTGCCGGCCACGAACTTGCCGCCGGTGAGGCTCCCGGACGTCAGCTTGTCGTAGATACCGAGGGCGAACATCAGCCCGGCACTCGGGCCCCCGACATCGGCGAGCTTGATGTCGATGGTGAACGGGAAGGTGTGGTCGGTCCCGGCGGAGATCCCGACGATGGCTCGCTCGGTGCCGCTGTCGTCGGACTTGGTGGTCGTGATGGTGATGTCCTGCGTCTTGGTGGCCGCCCGGTTCGCCTTCTCGGCGGCGGCCTGCTCCGCGGCGGGCACGACGGTGAAGACGACCTTCTCGCCGGCCTTGTGCTTGGTCACCAGCTTGGCGACGTCGGCGGGCTCCTTGACGGTCGTACCGTCGACGGCCTTGATGACATCACCGGCGTGCAGTTCCCCTTCGGCCGGGGAGCCCTTCAACACAGTGGAGACAATCACCCAGGACTGCACCGGAACGTCGAGCTCCTTGAGGGCCGCGACCTTGGCGCTCTCCTGGGACTGACTGAACTCTTCGGCGTTCTCCTGGGTCGACTGCTCCTCGGTCTTGCCGTCCGGGTAGAGCGTGTCGTGCGGCACGACCTTGTTGTCGTGCGCGAGCCACCCGTACACGGCCTCGACGAGGTTCATGTTGTAGTCGGCGCTGGTGACCCGGACGGTGGTCATGTTCAGGTGCCCGGTGGTCGGGTAGGTCTTGCGCCCGGAGATCTGCAGCACCGGCTCGCCGTCGTGGTCCCCGAGTGTGTTCACGGTCGGCCCCGGCGACATCTCCGCGTACGGCACGGTGATGAACACTCCTGCGCAGAGGAGCGCGATCAGCATCAGGGTGGAGGCGAGCATCGTCGCGGTGCGGCGTGGCATGGCACGACAGTACGGGACGGTCCTGTCGGCGCACCGTCAGGGCCGCCCATGCGGTGTCTCAGGTGCGGGACTTCTCCATGGCCTCACGGAAGCGTACGTAGCCGTCGAGTTCGGGCCCGTCACCGCGCGTCCTGCGAGTCCGGTTGGCCCAACTTCCCCACAGGCCGGCGCCGATCGCAGCCACCAGCGGAATCAGCAACCAGGCGAGCGCTGCCATGCCGACCTCCCAACCCCAAAGAGTGACCGCAACTGACTGATCAGCAGATTAACCTCCGCTGTGTTAACGCTCACGCCCGGGGGCCGGTTACGCAACCGGAGCCGGGTGGCTCAGCAGGCGCCGACCCATTCCTCGGTCCCGTCGGAGAACGTCTGGTGCTTCCAGATGGGCACTTCGTGCTTGAGATCGTCGATCAGTTTCCGACAAGCAGCGAAGGCCTCCCCCCGATGAGGACAGGACACGGCGACGACAACAGCCAGATCCCCCACACCCAAATCCCCCACGCGATGCACAGCGGCGAGCGCCCGCACCGGAAACTCGGCGACGACCTTCTCGGCGACACGCCGCATCTCGGCTTCGGCACTGGGATGACACGAATAGCCGAGCGCCTCGACATCGGCACCCCCGTCATGATTCCGCACGGTCCCCACGAAGAGCGCGGTCCCCCCGGCGGAGTCGTCACCCACAGCCCGAAAAACCTCATCCAGAGAGAGCGCCTCATCCCGAACAGCAAGAAGCTTGATGGGCTCCGAAGCGCCCTGCTCACCAGGATGATCACTGAGAGATGCCATACCCCCATCGTGCCATCTCAGGACGCGGTCATTTCAGCCCGTCCGGCGTTTGAGGACGAGGCCGTTCAGGCCGAAGCGTGGGTCTGGGGGCGGCAGCCCCCAGGGATGGGACGGGTAGGGGCGGCGGGGGCGAGAAAACCCCACCTGCACCCCACCCCTCAGATCCGCCGCCGAGCCTTCCGAGCCCGCCGAACCACCGCAGCCGCACCCAACAACGCCACCGTCGCCCCCGCAGCCCCCGCCGCAGTCGCGTCCTTCCGCCCCAGCCGCCGCCCCACCACGGTATGCCGCCCGGCAACCTCCTCCAGCAGCTCAGCGAGCACCTCCTCATTGCTCCACTGAGGCCGCCACCCCGCATCGTGCAACCGACTCCCGCTCACCACCCAGGGATACATCGTGTACGCCAGATCCCCGGCCGGAGAGGGCGTGAGCCCGATCCGGTGCAGCCGGGCAGCGGCCCCCAGAGCGACAGCGGACGGCAGCTCCATACGCCGGATCCCGCTGAGCTCCTCGACCTCCTCCTGCTCCAGCCACCCGTCGCACCCGACGGCAAGCTCCCCTTCGACCTTCTCCAGCACCGCGTACTCAAGAGCGCTGCACAGATCCTCGACGTGACAGAACTGCCACGCGGGCCGCGACCCGGCCACGACAAGCAGCCGAGGCGACTCGAAGTACCTGGTCAGAGCGGTGTCCGTGCCGCCGATGAGCACCGCGGGCCGCACGACCGTCACATTGAGCCCGGGATGCGCCCGCGGCGCGCGCCGGGCGAGCCGCTCGATCTCCAGCAGGTCCCCGACCCCGGTCGCCTCGGCGGTCGCCCGCAGCTCGGCGTCCTCCGCCAGCGGCAGTTCGTTGTCCGGCAGCGCCCCGTAGACCATCGCCGACGTGCACAGCACGACCCGATGGACCCCGGCCGCGGCGGCAGCCGTCAGCACGGTCTGCGTCCCGCGCACGTTGTACGCCGTTCGGGCGGCTCCGTCCGTCTCCAGGTCCAGATCGACGGCCAGATGTACGACGACGTCGGCGCCGCGCAGCTTCTCCGCGATGGCCGGATCCCGTACGTCGAGGATGTGCCACTGCGCCGCCGCGCACTCGCCGCGCCGCTCGTCAATGGCGACGACCTGCTTGATCTCCTCGGACGCGGCAAGCCGCTCGGTGAGCAGCGCTCCGATGCCGGTCGCGGCGCCGGTGACCGCGACGACCGGCCCTCGTACGGCCGGGTTGGTTGAGTGGTTTCGCGCTGCGCGAACCTGCGGATCTGGGGAACTCACCGGCGTCTCCAGCGGTTGTCTTCAGTAAGGACGCGCGTGACGCGTACGTACCAGGTGACATCCATCCTGCCGCAGGCCAGGAGTC
Source organism: Streptomyces sp. NPDC002156 (assembly GCF_053593675.1). Taxonomy (NCBI): domain Bacteria; kingdom Bacillati; phylum Actinomycetota; class Actinomycetes; order Kitasatosporales; family Streptomycetaceae; genus Streptomyces; species Streptomyces sp. NPDC002156. Next base: position 9,234 of record NZ_JBSFDA010000195.1, read on the forward strand.
GGCGAAGCATCGAGCCCCACAACCGGCCGCGGTGTCTAGGCTGGGTGGTGTTGTCGGGCAGCCGCCGTCGAAGAGCCGACGGCCTTACCAGCCGAGGAATCCCGTGAGTGACACCCCATTCGGATTCGGCCTTCCGCCGGAGGAGCCGGAGAACGGCGACGAGGGCAAGAAGAAGGACCAGCAGAGCGGTGGTGGTCAGGGACCGTTCGGTTTCGGACCTGCCGGCTTCGGCGGTCCCGGAGGCGACAATCCGCTCGCAGCCATGTTCGGTTCCATGAACCCCAACGACCTGGGCGCGGCGTTCCAGCAGCTGGGCCAGATGCTCTCGTACGAGGGCGGTCCCGTGAACTGGGACATGGCCAAGCAGATCGCCCGCCAGACGGTCTCCCAGGGGACGCCCGACGGCGTCAAGGACTCCAGCATCGGCCCCGCCGAGCGCACCGCGGTCGAGGAGGCCGTCCGGCTGGCGGACCTGTGGCTGGACGACGCGACATCGCTGCCGTCCGGTGCGGGATCCGCCGTGGCGTGGAGCCGCGCGGAGTGGGTCGAGGCGACCCTGCCCGCCTGGAAGGAGCTGGTCGACCCGGTCGCCGAGCGTGTCGGCGCGGCCATGGGCGATGTCCTACCCGAGGAGATGCAGGCCATGGCGGGCCCGCTGATCGGCATGATGCGCTCCATGGGCGGCGCCATGTTCGGTACGCAGATCGGGCAGGCCGTCGGTGTGCTCGCGGGCGAGGTCGTCGGCTCGACGGACATCGGTCTGCCGCTGGGCCCGGCGGGCCGGGCCGCGCTGTTGCCGGCGAACATCGAGGCGTTCGGCAAGGACCTGGGTGTGCCCCAGGAGGAGGTGCGGCTGTATCTCGCCCTGCGCGAGGCCGCCCACCAGCGCCTGTTCGCCCATGTGCCGTGGCTGCGCTCGCACCTCTTCGGCGCGGTCGACGGCTACGCGCGCGGGATCAAGGTCGACACGGCCAAGCTGGAGGACGTGGTCGGCCAGTTCGACCCGCAGAACCCGGAGCAGATTCAGGAAGCGCTCCAGCAGGGCATGTTCCAGCCGGAGGACACCCCGGAGCAGAAGGTCGCTCTGGCCCGTCTGGAGACGGCTCTGGCGCTCGTGGAAGGCTGGGTGGACGCGGTGGTCCACGCGGCCGCGAAGCCCCGTCTGACGTCCGCTGACGCGCTGCGCGAGACGCTGCGCCGCCGGCGTGCCACGGGCGGTCCGGCCGAGCAGACGTTCGCCACGCTGATCGGCCTGGAGCTGCGCCCGCGCCGGCTGCGCGACGCCGCGCGCCTGTGGGCGTCGCTGACGGACGCGCGCGGTGTCGACGGCCGTGACGGCCTGTGGGCTCACCCGGACATGCTGCCGACGGCCTCCGACCTGGACGACCCGGACGGCTTCGTGCACCGCGAGCAGCTGGACTTCTCGGAGCTGGACAAGATGCTCGGCGAGGCGGCGGGCGGCTCCGCCGACAAGCCGAACCTGAAGAAGGACGACGACTCCGAGTGACGCTCCACGGCAACGCGGTCCAGGTGCTGGAAAAGTATGAGGATCAGAAAGATCTCCGTCAGGTCTACCTGGACCATCTGGACGGCCATCCCGACGGGATGTGGAAGGACTGCAAGGACGGACACATCACGGCCAGCGCTCTGGTGATCGACCCGGAGCGTGAGCGGGTCCTGCTCACGCTCCACAAGAAGCTGCGGATGTGGCTCCAGATGGGCGGGCACTGCGAGCGGAGCGACAACACGCTGGCGGACGCCGCGCTCCGCGAGGCCACGGAGGAGTCCGGCATCCCCTCGCTGCGGCTGCTCCAGAGCGCTCCGGTCCGCCTGGACCGGCACCATACGCCCTGTGCCTGGCACCTGGACGTGCAGTACGCCGCCGTGGCTCCGAGGGGAGCCGTGGAGGCGATCAGCGACGAGTCCCTGGACCTACGCTGGTTCCCGTACGGCGAGGTGGCGGGCGTGGCGGACGACTCGGTCGTACGACTGCTGGAAGCGACGCGCGCCAGACTGTGAACGGGTAAGGGGCGACCGCCCATGGTGGTCGCCCCTTACCCGTCCGCTCCGGCTAGCTCCAGGCGTTGCCCTGGTTCTGCGCTCGGGCTCCCTGCTGCCCCATGCCGAACTGGGCGGCGGCGCCCTGGCCGATCTGGGCGTGCTGCGGCGGCAGCAACTCGCTGGGCTGGACCAGCGCGTAGCCGCTGCCCATGAAGCTGAGCTCCCAGCCCTCGCCGGTGTTGCCGCGGCGCCGCCACACGCCGGAGGTGTGCGTCTGGGCCTGCATCTGCACGCGCAGTCCGGTCGACCAGGCGACGATCGCGTCGGCGTCGCAGTTGACGTACTTGTCCGGCGTCACCTGCATCATCAGCGGCGCGCCCGAGGTCATCAGGGCGACCCTGCCGCGTCCGGTGATGTTGAGCTGGTACTTCCCGGAACCGGAGATGCCGTACAGGCTGTCCACGGCGATGACCTCGTGGTGCAGCCCGGAGTCCATCGCCAGCACGTAACTGCTGTCGACCGTCAGCCCGTCCTGTTCCACGTCCACCACATGGATGTGCTGGGCGAGGTTGGCGAGATAGACCGTGCCCTGCCCGTGGCAGCGCATCAGGTCCAGGCCCTCGCCCGTGCGGGCGCGGGAGCGGCTCTGGTTGCCGCTCTGGTACTCGGCGTCGAACTCCATCAGGCCCTGGTAGGCGACCATCGTGCCCTTGCGGGCGATGATGTCGTCGTGGCCCTCCAGGGTGACCCGGAGCATCTGCTTGTTCTGCAGACTCCAGCGTTCCTGGGTCTGCGAGTCGTTGTGCGCGAAAAGTGGGCTCTGCATGGCGTTCTGGCTCCCCCTCAGCCCCGGATCCGGAGACGGTCGGTGCTGTCCTCGCTGGGCTGGACGACGACGATGCCCTGGCCGGAGAAGGCCATCTGGTAGGCCTCGCCACTGCCCCGGCCGATGAGCGACTGCGCCTTGAAGCTGCGCTTGCCCTTCACCTTGAGGTTCGGGGACCAGGCGACGAGCGCGTCCGGGTCGACGTACGTCTCGTCGTCGCCGCCACCGCAGTCGACGACGATCGGCTTGCCCCGGGAGGTCAGCGCGACCCAGCCCTGCCCGGAGATCCTGGTGTTCCACAGGCCCTGCCCGGCGAACTTCGCCAGCCCCTTGACCCGCTCGACGCCCCAGGTGAGGTGTGCGTCGAAGGCGAGCAGGTTGGTGGCGTTGACGGAGATGCCGTCGCCGTTGAGGTTGATCACGATCACGTTCGCGCCGTAGTCGGCGAGATAGAGCAGGCCGTCCCCCGAGCACTTCATCAGGGGCGCGCCCTCGCCGGTGGCCCAGTCGCGCGCGATCTGGCGTACGGCCGGCGGGTTGGGCTCGTACTGGACGAAGCCTTCGTAGGCGACCATCGACCCCACGCGCGCGAGGAGGTCGTTTCCGGTCTGCATGGCGACCTTCAGCATGTGGTTGCCGTGGTTCTCCATGCGGGCGGTGACGGGTGCGGGAGCGTAGCCCGCGAGCGGCTGGTTCATGACGGGCTCCCTCAGACCTCGTACGGCTGGACGACGATGAAGTTTCCGGGCGCGCCTCGGAACTGGAGGTTGACGCTCTCTCCGGTGTCGCCGGGGTAGGCGTTGCGGCGCATCCGTACCTGGCTGGAGACGACCACCTGGGAGGCGGCCGACCAGGCGACGACGGCGTTGCAGTCGGCGAACGTGGTGGGCGTGACGGGGAGCACCACGGGCGTGCCGTGCGTCTTCACGACGATCGTGCCGGTGCCCTGGAACTGCATCGTGAACAGAGCGCCGCCGGGGATGCCGTGTCCCTCGACGCGGCGGACCTCGTACTGGAGGCTCTCGTCGAACGCGAGGACGTTCTCGGCGGAGACGCAGATCGCGTCTCCCTGGAGCTCCACGGGGTGCAGATGGGTGGAGTTGTCGGCGAGGAACACCTGTCCCTGGCCGGTACAGCGCATCAGCTGCATCTCCTGGCCGGTCGCGTTGCCGACGATCCGGCCGGCGAATCCGGCGCCCTTGTAGCTGAAGTCGACCTTGCCCTGGTAGAGCACCATGCTGCCCTGCCGGGCCAGCACGGGCTGGCCGCCGACGCCCAGGTCTACGCGGATCAGCTTCTTGCTCTGCGGTGTCCAGCGCTGCCCGGTCGGCGTCTCCTTGAACTGCTGGAGCGCGGCTGTGACACCGGGGTTCTGCCCGGCGCCCTGCGGCACTCCGTAGGAGGCCTGCTGGCCGGGGGCCTGCCCGAACGGCGGCTGCTGACCGAAGCCGGGAGGGCCGGGAGGACCGGGAGGACCGGCCGGGGCCTGGGGCGGCTGGCCGTAGCCAGGAGGCAGCGTTCCGGTCTGGCCGGGTACCTGGCCGTACGGAGCCTGCGGGGGCTGCGGAGCCTGAGGAGGTACCGGCTGTCCGTAGGGCGCGGGGGCCGGAGCCGGAGGCGGCACCTGGGCACCGCCCGGCGGTGTCAGGGGCGCGACGATGGTGGGAGCCGCGTGCATCGACGGCGCGGGCGCCGGGGCCGGGGGCGCGGGGGCTGCCGGAGGGGGCGCGAAACCCTGGGCGGCGGGCTGCGGAGCGGCCGGGGCCGGAACGCCGAACGCGGGAGGCGCGAACCCGGGAGCCGCACCGGACTGGGGCTGTTGCGGAGCGGGTGCCTCTTCCTCGGCGACCTCTCCGCCGAAGTTCTTCAGCAGCGCGTCGAGGCCGCCGTCGAAACCCTGTCCGACCGCGGCGAACCGCCATACGTCCTTCAGGTAGAAGTCGCCGAGCATCACGGCCCGCTCGGTGGAGAACTCCGAGCCGTCGAAGGAGTAGCGGGCCACCTCCTCGCCGCCGGCGACGATACGGACGTATCCGGGGGCGATCTGCGACATCTGCCCGGCGCCGTCGAGCGTGGCCGTGAACGACAGTTTCTGGATCTGCGGCGGGATCCGGTCGAGCGTGACGCGGAAGGACTCCGTGTCGCCCGCCTGAGCGCCCAGGAGCTGGATGGACTCCTCGGGAGACTTCGGCTGGTTGAAGAAGACGAAGTACCGGTCGTCCGAGAGCTGCTCGTCGGCGTCGAGGCCGAAGCAGCTGATGTCGAAGGTCAGCCCCGGTCCGGAGATCTGTACGCCTACGTACAGATCCGTGCCCGCGGTGAGATCACTGATCCTGGCCTTGTGGCCGCGCTGGAATTCCCTGGCCATGCGTACCGACCGTCCCCCATCCCGAATGCCGAATGCGTCGGGTCAGGCTAACGGCTAATTCCGGCCGTGACCGAGGCCGGTACAAACCCGGTACACAACGCCCCGTCACCACCATGCGCCCGCCGCCCGGAGATCACTCCCCGCGCGCGGAGGGCGGATGCGGCAACCGGTCGGCGGCGACCACTCCTTCGAGGTAGCCGCGGGCCCGTTCGGTACGCGGATAGGCGTCCAGGAGCCTCCAGAAGCGGGGCCCGTGTCCGGGTACCAGCAGATGGGCCAGCTCATGGAGGAGGACGTAGTCGACGACGTACTCGGGCATGCCCTGCAGCCGGTGCGACAGACGGATGCTGCCCTCGGCCGGGGTGCACGAGCCCCAGCGCGTGTTCTGGTTGGTGACCCAGCGCACCGAGGTGGGCCGGGCGCGGCCGTCGAAGTACTGGGCCGAAAGCTGCTCGGCGCGCTCGGCCAGCTCGCTGTCCCCGGGCACGCGTTTGTGTTTGCTCTCCTGGGCGGCCAGTTTGTCGAGCATGACAGTCACCCAGCGCTGTTCCTCGGCCTCGGACATCCGGGCCGGGATGAGCACGACGGTGCGATCGCCCTCGCGGTACGCGGAGACCGTCCGGCGTCGCCGGGCACTCCTGCGAACCTCGATCGCGCTCGCCCCCGAGCCGCTTGGCGGCTGGCTCGTCGTACTGCGCTGTGGGTTTCCGGCGCGGTGCAGTGGGTCGGCGGGCACGGCACGACGTTACCCGCTGCACACGGGGGAAGTCTTGACTCCGGGACGGTTCGGCGTCGATCCCCCACCATGCGTTTGATTTGTACGACGAATACCCACCGCCTGTGGACAACTTTCGACGCCCGATGAGCAAACCCGGCATGCTGACTCTCGTCGACGGAACGAGCACCGACATCCGCCGACAAACAGGGACTTTCAACGGGGACTTTCTCTGGCTACGGGGGCCTGCCATGCGATCAACCACCACACCCGCGCCTGCGTCGGACACACCGGACACGTCTGTCGCGCTGCCGCACACGACCCACTCGGGTGAGACCCGCCCGCGTGTCACCCACCCGATGATGAAACCCGCGCTGCGGCGCGGCTGGCGGGATCTGAACACCGTCCAGTTCGGGATGACACCCGCACACGCCATGACCCTCGGTCCGATGGACACAGCGACGGGCAGCTTCCTGAGCATGCTCGACGGCACGCGCGGCCTGTCCCGCCTCCATGAGGAAGGGCATCGCATGGACCTGCCGGCCCATCATGTCGACGGACTGGTGGAGCGACTGGGCGAGGCCGGCCTCCTCGACGACGCGACGGGCGGCGGCCCGGCCGTCGAAACGCTGCGCGGCAAGAAGAAGGTCCTGGAGCGGCTGGGCCCCGATCTTGCCTCCCTCTCCCTGGTCGCTCCGGCACCGGGCGAGGCGATGGCACGGCTGGCCGCCCGCCGGTCACTGCGCGTGCAGGTCCGGGGCGCGGGCCGGGTGGGCGCGGTGGTGGCGTCACTGCTGGCGGGTGCGGGGGTGGGCCACGTCGATGTACGCGACGGTGGCGTGGTCGAGCCGTGGGACGTCGCACCGGGTGGCCTGCCCGCCGACTCCGTCGGCGAACGCCGGGACGAGTCGGCCCGGCGAGCTGCCCGACGGGCGGCCCCGGACCGCGCACCACGTCGTACGGAGGTCCAGTCGCCGCCCGGTGAGAGCGACCCCGGTTTCTCCCTGGTGATCCTCGCCCCGCGCGACGACCTCGCCGTGCACGCGCCCGACCCGGCCGCCGCCGAACCACTCGTGACCTCCGGCACACCGCATCTGTACGCCGGTGTCGTGGAGGGGACCGGTGTCGTGGGCCCGCTGGTACTGCCCGGGGAGACGGCCTGCGCCGGCTGTCTGGACCGCTGGCGCGTCGACCGGGACGCCGTCTGGCCACGCCTGGTCGCGCAGTGGCGTTCCGCACGACCACGCCAGGTCAGGGCCTGCGACCTGGCCCTGGCGACGACGGTCGCGGGGCTGACCGCGAGCCATGCGCTGGCCTTCCTGGACGGCAGGAACCCATCCACGGCGGGTGCCCGCTGGGAGGTCTCCGTCCCCGGGCTCGACTGGCACGCCCGCCCTGTCTGGGCGCACCCCGCATGTCCCTGCGGTGCCGAGGAGAAAAGTAAGAAGGGGGAACACACCTCCGAGGACGGGGAGTCGCACGAGACAATGGCTGAGCAACGGCCGTCGACCGGGTTACGCCGTAAGGCACACGCGACGCGGCCGTCCGGAACTTGGAGGGCGCATGTCTGATCTTCCCCGGAAGGCGGTCACCCGTACCGCCAAGCTCGCCGCGCTCCCGCTCGGCATCGCCGGGCGGGCGACCTGGGGACTGGGCAAACGGATCGTCGGTGAGTCGGCGGACATCGTCGGCCGCGAGCTGCAACAGCGCACGGCGGAACAGCTGTTCAAGGTCCTCGGCGAGCTGAAGGGCGGCGCGATGAAGTTCGGGCAGGCCCTGTCCGTCTTCGAGTCCGCCCTGCCCGAGGAGGTCGCGGGCCCTTATCGCGCGGCGCTGACGAAGCTCCAGGAAGCGGCTCCGCCGATGCCTACGCGCACGGTGCACTCGGTGCTGGAGAAGCGGCTCGGCGCGGACTGGCAGGAACTGTTCCTGGAGTTCGAGGAGAAGCCGTCCGCCGCGGCCTCGATCGGCCAGGTGCATCGGGGGGTGTGGCACGACGGACGCGAGGTCGCGGTCAAGGTGCAGTATCCCGGCGCCGGCGAGGCACTGCTCTCCGACCTGAACCAACTGAGCCGCTTCGCCCGCCTGTTGGGCCCCCTCATCCCCGGGATGGACATCAAGCCCCTCATCGCCGAACTCCGGGACCGCGTCTCCGAGGAACTCGACTACGGCCTGGAGGCGCAGGCCCAGCGGGCCCACGCGGCGGAGTTCACGGACGATCCGGACGTCGTGGTACCGGACGTCGTCCATCAGTGCGAGCAGATCCTGGTGACGGAGTGGATCGACGGCATACCGCTGTCGGAGGTGATCACCGACGGCACCCAGGAGCAGCGTGACCGCGCGGGCCAGTTGCTGGCCCGGTTCCTCTTCTCGGGCCCTGCCCGCACCGGCCTTCTGCACGCCGATCCGCATCCCGGCAACTTCCGTCTGCTGCCCGGCGGCCCGGCGGGCAAGGACGACTGGCGTCTGGGTGTGCTGGACTTCGGCACCGTCGACCGACTCCCGGGCGGCCTGCCCCCGACGATCGGCGACTCACTGCGACTGACCCTGGACGGCCAGGCCGAAGCGGTCTACGAGACCCTCTGCGCGGAGGGCTTCGTCAAGGACTCCATCGACCTGGACCCCGACGCCGTGCTCGACTACCTCCTGCCGATCATCGAACCGGCGCAGGCGGACGAGTTCACCTTCACCCGAGGCTGGATGCGCAACCAGGCGGCCCGCATAGCCGACCCGCGCTCCCCCGCACACCAACTGGGCAAGCGGCTCAACCTGCCCCCGTCGTATCTGCTGATCCACCGGGTGACCTTGAGCACCATCGGTGTCCTGTGCCAACTGGGGGCGACGGTCCGCATGCGCGCGGAACTGGAGGAGTGGCTACCGGGTTTCCTCCCGGAGGACGAGGAGGAGGCGTCGGCTGCCGGAGTCTGAGCCGGCTCACCACCACGCCGAGTCCAGCCGTCCCTCGATCGCTCTGAGGTTCTGCCGGGCGCATGTGTCGCAGAGGTAGTGACGCGTGCCGTTCTCCACCGAGCAGGTCCAGGTCAGCGGCGGGCCCTCGGCCTGCGTGCCGCAGTGGGCGCACACGACGGTGCGGGGTTCCGTGGAGGAACCGCTGTCGTCACCGCCGCCGGGGACGTCGTTGCTGCCGGGAACACTCGTCACCAGCCGACGATATCGCTGTGACCGGTGGTCCGGCGGGCACAACGCACTGCGGGGGCCGGTCCGTTCGGACGGACCGGCCCCCCCCGGCCGGGCCTGCTGTTACTGCCGAGTTTCCGGGGTCGTTAAAGCTAGGAATATCGTGGTGTAGGAAAAAGTGTTTGTGTAAACCGGTAAAAA
>NZ_JBSFDA010000196.1:0-18472 GCF_053593675.1 Streptomyces sp. NPDC002156
CACGACGAGCTCACCCTCGAAATGGTCACCGACGAGGAACGCGACTACATGTGGGCCGAATACGCGAAAGACCCGCGTATGCGCGCCAACATCGGCATCCGCCGCCGCCTCGCCCCGCTCCTGGACAACGACCGCAACCAGATCGAACTGTTCACCGCCCTGCTGCTGTCCCTCCCGGGCTCGCCGATCCTCTACTACGGCGACGAGATCGGCATGGGCGACAACATCTGGCTCGGCGACCGCGACGCCGTCCGCACGCCGATGCAGTGGACACCCGACCGCAACGCGGGCTTCTCCTCCTGCGACCCCGGCCGCCTCTTCCTGCCCACGATCATGGACCCGGTCTACGGCTACCAGGTCACCAACGTCGAAGCGTCGATGTCGTCCCCGTCCTCGCTCCTGCACTGGACCCGGCGCATGATCGAGATCCGGAAGCAGAACCCGGCGTTCGGCCTCGGCTCGTACACCGAACTGCCCTCCTCCAACCCCGCCGTGATCGCCTTCCTGCGCGAATACAAGGACGACCTCGTCCTGTGCGTCCACAACTTCTCCCGCTTCGCCCAGCCGACAGAGCTGGACCTGCGGACGTTCAGCGGCGCGCATCCGGTCGAGCTGATCGGTGGAGTCCGTTTCCCCGCGATCGGTGAACTCCCGTACCTGCTCACCCTCGCCGGTCATGGGTTCTACTGGTTCCGGCTGCGCAAGGACGCGAAGGACGCCACGAAGGACACCAAGTAGTACACGTGGTCACCATGTAGTACGCGTGGTCATATGTGCCGAACCCCGGCGGGCCGGTTTCTCCCGTCCCGCCCGGGGCACGCATCAGTCACACCCCGCCCCCGGGGAAAGGACGCGACGCCATGTCGGAAGCCGCCACCCGCTCCGCCACGACAAGTCCCGACCTCCTCACGTCCCTTGATCCGCTGCTGCGGGAATGGCTGCCGAGACAGCGCTGGTTCGCCGGCAAAGGACGCCCGGTCACCGGGTTCTCCCTGGTGGCGGCCACCGAACTGCTGCCGGTCACCGCGCAGCTGGGTCTGTACCACCTCCTCGTACGCGCCCATCAGCCCGCGCTGCAAGGGCCCGGGGACTGCTACCAGCTCCTCATAGGCATACGCGAGGCACTGCCGCCCCGGCTGGCGCCCGCGCTGATCGGCCATGTGGACCGGGGCCCGCTGACCGGACGCACGGTGTACGACGCCCTCTACGACGCCCGGCCCGCCGAAGTGCTCCTGGAGGCGATGCGCACCCGGGCCCGGATCGGCGCCCTGCGCTTCGACCGGGACGGGAGCGGGGGCGGCGAGGGCGAGACCGGGGACGACGGTGAGGGCGAGGGCGAGATACCGGTGGGGCTGGTGGCCCGGGTGGTCACCTCGGAGCAGTCCAACTCGTCGATCGTCTACGGAGATACGTTCATCCTGAAACTGCTCCGCCGGGTCGTACCGGGCGTCAACCCCGACCTGGAGCTGCCGCTGGCGCTGGCCCGCGAGGGCTGCCCCCGGGTACCGGCCCCGGTGGCGTGGATACGCGCCGACGACCCCGAGGCGACCCAGACCCACCACGACATGGCCGCGAGCGCCGAGGACAGTTACGTACTCGGCGTCCTCCAGCCCTTCGTACGGGGTGCGGCCGACGGCTGGGAGCTGGCGTTGCGTGAGCTGGCCAAGGGGGAGGACTTCAGCGAGGAGGCGCGGGCGCTCGGGCGGGCCACCGCCGAGGTGCATCTGGCCCTCGCCCGCGCCCTGCCGACCGTCACCCTGGGCCATGCGCAGCTGCGTCCGCTGGTCGACGGCATGATCGAACGCCTGGACGCGGCGATCCAGGCGGTGCCGGCGCTGCATTCGTACGGGCCCGGTCTGCGCTCGGCGTACGAGGCGCTGGCCGACCTCGCCGCCGAGGGCGAGACCTGGACGGCCCAGCGGATCCACGGCGATCTGCACCTCGGGCAGTGTCTGCGGTCGCCGTCCGGTCAGTGGTCGCTGATCGACTTCGAGGGCGAGCCGTCGAAGCCGCTCGCGGAACGGCGACTGCCGCAGCCCCCGGCCCGGGACATCGCGGGCATGCTCCGCTCCTTCGACTACGCGGCCCACTCGCTCCGCCCCCACCTCCCCGGCTGGGCGGCGAAGTGCCGGGCCGCGTACTGCGCCGGGTACGCGGAGACCAGCGGCCGGGATCCGCGTACCGATCCGGTGCTGCTGCGGGCGTACGAGACGGACAAGGCGGTCTACGAGGTGGTGTACGAGGCACGGCACCGCCCCGACTGGCTGCCGGTACCGATGTCGGCGGTACACCGGCTGGCCGCACCCGACTGACCTCCACCCTCACCCCCGCCCCGCCCGTTCCACCTCATCCTCGGAGGCCCCCGCCCGTGACCCCGCGCCACCCGTCCAGCGGTCCCAAGAAGAAGACGTCCGCGAAAAAGGATCCCGAGAAGAAGAACGGGAAGACGAAGGCGGCGAAGAAGTTGGAGCAGAAAGAGTCGGCGCAGGAAAAGCTGGAGCAGAAGAAGCCGGAGCAGGAGAAGTCCGCCCCGCAGCCGGTGGAGGCCGTTCCCGAGAGCCCCGCCTCCGAAAGCCCTGCTTCCGAAAGCCCCGCTCCTGAGAGCCCCGCCCCCGAGGACGCCGTGACGGTCGTCCCCCTCGCCTCCCCCGCGATGGACGCCTCCGACCGCGAACGGCTGCTGGCCGGCACGCACCACGATCCGCACTCCGTCCTGGGCGCGCACGAGCTGCCGGGCGGTGTCGCTTTCCGGGTGCTGCGGCCGTACGCGCTGTCGGTGACCGTCGTGTCGGGGGATCTGCGGACCGAGCTGCACGACGACGGGGACGGTTTCTTCTCGGGTGCGCTGGCGCTGCGGGGCGTCCCGGAGTACCGACTGGTCATCGCGTACGACGGCCATGTGGTGGAGACCGAGGACGCGTACCGGCTGCTGCCCGCGCTGGGTGATCTGGACCTGCATCTGATCGGCGAGGGCCGGCACGAGGAGCTGTGGCGGGCGCTGGGCGCCGAGCCGATGACCCACCAGGGCGTCACCGGCACCCGGTTCACCGTCTGGGCGCCCAACGCACGCGGGGTGCAGGTGACCGGGGGCTTCAACTTCTGGGACGGTACGGCGTATCCGATGCGTTCGCTGGGCGCGACCGGGGTGTGGGAGCTGTTCGTGCCGGGCATCGGTGAGGGCGAGCTGTACAAGTTCGAGATCACCCGCCCGGACGGTTCGAAGACACTGCGGGCGGACCCGATGGCCCGCCGGACCGAGGTGCCGCCCAACACGTCGTCCATCGTGCACAGTTCGCGCCATGAGTGGCAGGACGAGGAGTGGCTGGCCCGGCGGGCGGAGACCCCGGCCCACGAGGCGCCCTTCTCGATCTACGAGATTCACCTGGCGTCGTGGCGCCCTGGTCTGACGTACCGTCAACTCGCTGATCAACTCCCGGCCTATGTACGGGACATGGGCTTCACGCATGTGGAGCTGATGCCGGTGGCGGAGCACCCGTTCGGCGGCTCGTGGGGCTATCAGGTCACCGGTTTCTACGCGCCGACGGCCCGCCTCGGCACCCCGGACGACTTCAAGTACCTGGTGGACGCCCTTCACCAGGCGGGGATCGGCGTACTGATGGACTGGGTCCCCGCTCATTTCCCGCGCGACGACTGGGCGTTGGCCGAGTTCGACGGGCGCACGCTGTACGAGCACGAGGATCCGCTGCGCGCCGCTCACCCCGACTGGGGAACCCTGGAGTTCGACTACGGTCGGCGGGAGGTCCGCAACTTCCTTGTGGCGAACGCCCTTTACTGGTGCGAGGAGTTCCACATAGACGGGCTGCGGGTGGACGCGGTCGCCTCGATGCTCTATCTCGACTACTCGCGCGAGCCGGGCCAGTGGGTGCCGAACGAGCACGGCGGCCGGGAGAACCTGGACGCGGTCGCCTTCCTCCAGGAGATGAACGCGACGGTGTACCGGCGGGTGCCGGGCGTCGTGACGATCGCCGAGGAGTCGACGGCGTGGGACGGCGTCACCCGGGCCACGCACCACACCGGGCCCGGCGGTTTCGGCGGCCTGGGCTTCGGGCTGAAGTGGAACATGGGCTGGATGCACGACTCGCTCGGCTACGTCCAGCACGACCCGGTCCACCGCAAGCACCACCACCACGAGATGACGTTCTCCATGGTGTACGCGTACAGCGAGAACTACGTCCTGCCGATCTCGCACGACGAGGTGGTCCACGGCAAGGGCTCGCTGGTGTCGAAGATGCCGGGCGACTGGTGGCAGCAACGGGCCAACGAACGGGCGTACCTGGCCTTCATGTGGTCGCACCCCGGCAAGCAACTCCTGTTCATGGGCCAGGAGTTCGCCCAGGGCGCGGAGTGGTCGGAGGCGCACGGCCCCGACTGGTGGCTGCTGGATCCGGCGTATGGCGCGGAGCCGGACCACAGGGGCGTACGGGACCTGGTGCGCGACCTGAACACGGTGTACCGGGACACTCCCGCCCTCTGGCAGAAGGACACGGAACCCTCGGGCTTCGAGTGGCTGGTCGGCGACGCGGCGGAGGACAACGTCTTCGCCTTCGTCCGCTACGACGCGGAGGGCACCCCGCTGATCTCGATCAGCAACTTCTCGCCGGTCGTCCGCCACGACTACCGCATCGGCGTCCCGGACACGGTCCCGGCCTGGCACGAGGCCCTGAACACGGACGCGTCCCGCTACGGCGGCGCCGACATCCACAACCCGGCCCCGCTGAAGCCGGACCCCCAGCCGTGGCACGGCCGCGCGACCAGCATCCACGTGACGCTGCCGCCGCTGGCGACGGTGTGGCTGCGCCCGGCATAGCGGCAGCGGCGAGGGTGACCGCCTCCTAGCGCGTGGCGGGAAGCCGGACCGTGACGAGGAGTCCGCCGGCCGGGCGGGGGGCGAGGTCGAGGGTGCCGTCGTGGGCGCGGACGATGCTGTACACGATGGCCAGGCCGAGGCCGGCGCCGGCGTGTTCGTCGGTGCGTACGCGTTCCGTTCCGCGCTGGAAGGGTTCGGTGAGGGTCGGTACCAGTTCCGGGGGCAGTTGAGGGCCCGTGTTCTCGACGCGCAGGACGCTCGTGTCGCCGTACGCCTCGGTGTGGACCGTCACGGTGCCGCCGTCGGGGAGGTTGTGGACGACGGCGTTCTGGACGAGGTTCGTCACCATCCGCAGCAGGAGTTCCGCGGAGCCGCTGGTCCCGGCCGCCCCGCCGGTGACGTCGAGCGTGATCCGGCGCCGCTCGGCGAGCGGAAGCAGCGTCTCGGCGGCCTCTTCGGCGAGGAGGGAGAGGTCGACGCGCTCGCGGGTGAAGTCACCCCGGTCGCCGCGGCTGAGCAGCAGAAGGGCCTCTGTGAGGTCGATCGCCCGCGCGTTGACGGCGTACAGGCGTTCGATGAGTTCGCCCCGGTCGCGTGTGGGGTCCTTGCGGGCGACGTCGAGGAGCGTCCGTGAGATGGCCAGGGGGGTGCGCAGTTCGTGGGAGGCGTTCGCGGCGAACCGCTGCTGCTCGGCGACATGGGACTCCAGTCGTTCGAGCATCGAGTCGAACGTGTCGGAGAGTTCACGGAACTCGTCCTGGCGGCCCTTCATCCCGATCCGGTGGGCCAGCGACCCGCTCCCGGCCATCCGTGCCGCCTCGGTGATCCGGGTGAGGGGTGCGAGCATGCGGCCGGCGAGGATCCATCCCCCCAGGAGGCCGAACGCGAGGAGGAAGGTCAGTGCTATGGCCGCGGCGGGGGCGAAGCCGCGCAGGAGGTCGGGTTGGTTGGGCCCCATGATGATCACGGCGCCGAACCTGTTCTGGAGGGTGCTGGGGTCGTTGGTCGGTAGCCAGCGCAGCACGAACACCCACATGACGGCCAGCAGGAGAGTGCCGGCGACGAAGAGGAATCCGGCATAGCTGAGGGTGAGTTTCAGCCGGGCGCTGCGCCCTGGGCGTCTATTCATGAGTGCCGCCGGTGTCGATGCGATAGCCGACGCCGGGCACCGTGGCGATGATCCAGGGTTCGCCGAGTCGTTTGCGCAGGGCGGAGACGGTGATGCGCACCGCGTTGGTGAGGGGGTCTGCGTTCTCGTCCCAGGCCCGTTCCAGCAGTTCCTCGGCGCTGACGACGCCGCCCTCGGCGGCGACGAGGACTTCGAGGACGGCGAACTGCTTACGGGTCAGCGCGACATAGCGTCCGTCGCGGAAGACCTCCCGGCGGAAGGGGTCGAGCCGCAGGCCCGCGATCTCGCGGACCGGGGGCCGGGCGTACGCGCGTCTGCGGTCGAGCGCCCTGAGCCGCAGGACGAGTTCCCGCAGCTCGAAGGGTTTGGTGAGGTAGTCGTCGGCGCCGAGTTCGAACCCGGAGGCCTTGTCGTCGATCCGGTCGGCGGCGGTGAGCATGAGGATCGGGATGCCGCTGCCGGAGGCGACGATGCGCCGGGCGACCTCGTCGCCGGAGGGGCCGGGGATGTCACGGTCGAGGACCGCGAGATCGTAGGAGTTGACGCTGAGCAGTTCCAGGGCGGTGTCGCCGTCACCGGCGATGTCGGCGGCGATCGCCTCAAGGCGCAGACCGTCCCGGACGGCTTCGGCCAGATAGGGCTCGTCCTCCACGATCAGTACGCGCATACCCGAAGCCTAGGCAGCGCACGATATCGCCGGCGTATGCGCGGTACGAGTACGCCACCAGCGGCGCGACGCCAGCCCGGCGAGCAGCGCGCCGGTGGCGTTGACCAGGACGTCGTCCACGGAGGACACCCGGTCGAGCTGAAAGACGTACTGCGCGGTCTCGACCAGGACCGAGCAGCCCGCCCCGAGCGCCAGGACGCGCGGCACGGACGCCAGGGCCGCGAACCGCATCGGGGCGAAGAACCCCAGGGACGCGAAGACCAGCAGGTTGCCGGCGATCCCGAGCGGCCCCATCGTGACCAGGTCCCGCAGCGGTACGGGGGACGGGAGCCCGGCGGCGACGAGGCGTCGCACTTCGACGAGACGTACCGGGGCCGTCGGCTGCGGGGCATGAGGGCGGACGCCGGCCACATGACGCATGCCATGAGCACGCCCGGCGGCGGGCGGTGGCACGTCACCGTGGACGGGCGGCCCCTGCATCTGATGCGGCGCGCGGACGGGACGTATCTGAGCATGGTCGACCACTACCGCTCCTACCCCACACCCCTGGAGGCGGCCCGTGCCGCCGTCGACGAGCTGGGGCCCGGGCGGCGGTTGACGGTCGAGGGCGGGGGAGGGGGCGGTCGTGGCGTACACGCGTAAGGACGTCAGCACGCTGACGCGGAGCGAGCGGCGGCGGTTCGTCGGGGCGCTGATGGAGATCAAACGGCGGGGCGAGTACGACGAGTTCGTGCGCACCCACATCGAGTACTACGTCTCCGACGGCGAGGACGGGCTGCGTACGGCCCACATGGCGCCCTCCTTCCTGCCCTGGCACCGGCGGTTCCTGCTGGACCTGGAAGAGGCGTTGCAGCGGGTGGACCCGTCGGTGACGCTGCCGTACTGGGACTGGACCCGGGACCGTACGGCGGCCGGGGTGCCCTGGAGCGAGGATCTGCTCGGCGGGACCGGGCGGGCCTCCGATCAGCGGGTCATGAGCGGGCCGTTCGCCTACGACCACGGCGACTGGACCATCAAGGAGAGCGTCACCGACGGGGAGTTCCTCACCCGCGATCTCGGCCGCGCCCGTGAACCGCTCACGCTGCCGACCCGGCAGGACCTGGACGGGGCCCTCGACGATCCCGTCTACGACGTGTCGCCGTGGAACTCGACGTCCGCTAAGGGGTTCCGCAACAGGCTCGAAGGGTGGGGGAGCGGGCGTGGCCCCGGTTCCTGGCGCAACCACAACCGCGTCCACCGGTGGGTCGGCGGGCACATGGTCGGTGGCGCGTCCGTCAACGACCCGGTGTTCTGGCTGCACCACGCCTTCGTCGACCTGTGCTGGTCCCGCTGGCAGCGCCGGCACGGCTCCGGTGCCCGCTATCTGCCCGAGCGGCCGCCGGGGTTCGGCGACACGCAGCGCGGCCGGGTCGTCGCCCGGCACGAGTCGCTGCCGCCGTGGGACGTGACACCGGATCAGCTGGAGGACCACAGCGGGATCTACCGGTACGCCTGACAGGTCCTGGCAGGTTCCGGTGCATGCGGAAGAGCCCCGACGGTGGGACCGTCGGGGCTCTTCCGGTGCTTGCGTACGACGGGTCAGCTGCCGTAGCCGCCGGGGCCGGGGTTGCCCTTGTGGTCGTCGTCGCTGACGTTGACGCAGGTGTTGCCGAAGGCCGGGTTCAGCAGACCGATCACGCTGATCGAGTTCCCGCACACGTTGACGGGCACGTGGACCGGGACCTGCAGGACGTTGCCGGACAGGACGCCGGGCGAGCCGACGGCCTCGGCCTGGGCACCCGCGTCAGCCGTGGCCATACCGGCACCGCCGAGCACCACGGCACCGGTGCCGAGAGCGGCGACGGCTGCCTTCGCGATGCGAGACATCACGTTCTCCTTTGGTTCGATGAGTGCGGGCGCTCGACTCGCGCCCGCACTTCCCCTACAACGCGCCCACTCACGCCTGGTAACGGCGTCGGGCCGGGCGTCACCCTTTTTCGAACCGCAGGGGTGATAGCTGCTCGCCAAGGAGTGCACACGAGGCCGTGTTAGCTCGATCAGGTGACCGTCCGCTTGCGGGCTTGCGGCGTCCTGGGCTGATCGGGTTAACGTGGTCGTGCGACCTGGGACACTGGGTACGGCGTCAGCGTGCGGGGCCCCTGCTCCACCAGAGGATGGTTCAGGGCCTCCCCGTAGCCTCTGGCCGTACTCACATGGCCAGGTCGCACAGGGCTGTGTCCATCAGCGGCCTCCGGCCGCGGGGGCCTCCCGGGCCCGGACCACGCACAGGATGCGTGTCGCCGCCCCGGGGTCGAGTACGCCGGGGACCAGCTCGCCCAAGACCGTTCGGGGCGCGCGGCTGAACGGGCTCACTTCCGCTCAGTCCACAGGGACGGTTAACCTCAGGCATGGCATCCGACCAGGCCGACCAGAGCAAGCGGCAGCAGACCCAGAACGTGTTGCGGACCTTCGTAGGGGCGGACGGCCGTCTCGCGCGGCTCCCCGAGCACTTCGAGACCGGCGTGGAGTATCCGGAGCGGCTCGTCGACGAGCGGCTCCGCGTGTGGTGCGAGGTGGACGCCGACGCAGCCTGAGCGCTCCAACTCTCCTGGCCCGCTTCCCGGATGACGGGGGAGCGGGCCTTTGCGTGCCCGAACGTATCGGGTCCATAACTGTCGTGGACCCGTTCGCGAATGCTGTGTGAAGGTCTCCAAGTGAGCGTAAGCGGAACCTTTTTGACGCTCTCTTGACTGCTAAGATCATCCCACTTTCAGTAGGCTGAGGCGTGCCGCGCGCACGGGGGACAGTCTCTAAGGGCCCCATCGCGAAGGAGTGGCTGAGTTGGTCCGCCGGTAAGGTTCGCCACCGGGCTGGGCCCGTGTTCCAGGCCGGACCCATCGGACTGCAACTGCTCCTGTCGCAAGGCGACTTGAAGAGAGTCTCATGACGTCATTGATCCAGGATCCACTGCTGTGGATCTTGCTCGTGGTCCTGGTCGCTGCGGTCGTCGCAGTGATGCGGGCCCGCAGAACCAACATGGCCCTCCGCAGGAAGAGCAACGACCTGCAGAGCGCCCGCGAAGCCGCGCAGAGCGACCGCGACCGCCTCTATGCGGAATACACCCAGCTGAACGCACAGCACGCCGGCGATCTCGCCGCGGTGCGCAAGGATGCGGAGGAAGACACCAAGGCCGTCCTGAAGTCCGCGATGCGGACGCTCCAGGTCCTCGCCGACGAACAGCAGCTCATCATCGAGAAGTCGCAGCGCCGCTACGGCGACGACGAACAGGTCCTCGGCGACCTGATGATGATCGACCACACCAACAGCCAGTTCGGCCGCCGCGCCCAGGGCATCGCGGTGCTCTGCGGCGGCTGGCTCGGCCGGCGCGAGTCCACCGCCTCCGTGTACGACGTGGCCCGCAGTGCCCAGGGCCGCATCAAGCACTTCGACCGCGTCACCATCAACACCCAGGTGAACGTCTCGGTGGCCAGCCGGGCCGTCGAGCCCGTCGCGGTCGTCCTCGCCGAACTGCTCGCCAACGCCACCAACTACAGCGCGCCCGGCACCCGCGTCGACATCAACATCCAGGCCGTACCCACCGGGGTCTGCCTGATCGTCGACGACGCCGGCCTCGGGATGAACACCGAGGAGAAGGCGCGGGCCACCGTCCTGCTCTCCCCGCAGGCGCCGGTCGACATCACGAGCCTCGGCGACCCGCCGAAGTTCGGCTTCGCCGTGTCCGGGATGCTCGCCACCAGGTACGGCTTCAAGGTCTCGGTCGATTCGGTGTCCCCCTACGGCGGCGTACGGGCGGTGATTCTCTTGCCGGAGAACCTGTTGACGACGGACGTTCCCGAGCCCGAGGGCGGTGCCGCGAAGGCCGAACCCCAGGCGCCCGAGGCTCCTTCGGCCGCCCCGCAGCGGCTGACCCCGGTGGCCACGCCCGGCGGACCGCCGCGTCCGATCGGGACGACGGCGGGCGGCCTGCCCAAGCGGCGCCGGCGCGGCAGCCCGGTCGCGGTGGTGCCCTCGCCGCAGGAGTCGGCCGAGCCGGAGTTCAACACAGAGGTGACGGCCTCACGTATCGGTGCGTTCCAGCGCGGAACGCTGCTTGGGCGGGATACGACCACCATGGAAGGACCACAGGACCAGTGAATCCCGATCTGTCGTGGGTGCTGAACGATGTGCTGCAAGTCCGCGGCGCCCGTCACGCGATCCTCGTATCGGCCGACGGCCTCCTGCTGGAGCGGTCCAGTGACATCGAGCGCGACGAGGCGGAGACCAACGCCGCAGCGATGAGCTCGATGCAGTCCCTCAGCCGGGCCGTCGCCCCCTTCGTCGGCTCCGGACGCGGTCTGTGGAAGCAGACCCTGATCGAGTACGACGGCGGCTGGATCTTCCTGATCGCCGCGGGCAGCGGTGCCTACCTCGCCGTGTCGGCCGCGCTGGACGTCGACATGGAGGCCATGTCCTTCCGGATGCAGCAGCAGGTGGGCGCGCTCGGCAAGGCGATGACCACCCCGCCGCGTCAGAACGCCGGTGCGGACGCATGAACGCCCACGGCGAGGAAGCTCCGGTCACGGTCACCAGCGACTTCGTCCGCTCGTACGTCATCACGGGCGGGCGGCGGCTGCCGACCGCCGATGACCTGTCCCTGCACACCCTGGTCACCCTGGCCCCCGAACGGGAACTGCCGCTCGGCGCCAGCCCCGAGGTCCGGGCCATCTGGGACCTGTGCGGCGGCGGCTACCTCTCCGTCGCGGAGGTCGCCGCGCACCTGTCGCTCCCGGTGGGCGTCGCCCGGCTCCTGCTGACCGATTTATTCGAACAGGGTCATCTCCTGCGCCGTGCCGCGCCCCCACGCGCCCAGTCCGTCGACAGAGGAATCATCGAAAAGGTGCTGCATGGACTCGAATCCCTCTACGGCTGAGACGATCTACGTCTCAGACGCGGTGACCACCACCGCGAAGATCCTTGTCGTAGGGCACTTCGCGGTGGGCAAGACCACGTACATCGGCTCGCTGTCGGAGATCGCCCCGCTGCGCACCGAGGAGAAGATGACGCAGGCGTCCGCCCACGTGGACGACCTCAAGGGCGCGCCGGACAAGGTGACGACCACCGTCGCGCTGGACTTCGGCCGGCTCACGCTGAGCGAGGAACTGGTGCTGTACCTGTTCGGTACGCCCGGTCAGCAGCGCTTCATGCAGCTGTGGGAGGACATGGCCCGCGGCGCGCTCGGAGCCCTGCTCCTGGTCGACCCGTCCCGGCTGGCGGAAACGTTTCCGGTGATCGACCTGGTCGAGAAGTACGGCCTGGAGTACGCCATCGCCGTCAACACCTTCGACCCGGCGGCCGAGTTCGACGAGGACGAGATCCGTGAGGCTCTCGACCTGCTGCCCGACACCCCGGTCGTCTACTGCGACGCCCGGGACCCGAAGTCGTCCGCGAGAGCGCTGATCGCCCTCGTGCAGCACCTGCTCGCCCGCGCGGCCTGAGCCCCGGTGCCCCATCCGTCCGGCCCCTTCCCGCACAGGGGGTCCGGACAGTCTCCTCACCCCCGTCCCCCGCCCCCGAGGCGCGGGGAACCCAAAGGAACCTCCATGGACATACAGCACGCGGGTGCCACGCCGAGCGCTCCCGCCAGATGCCCCATGCACGGCGCCGACTTCGCCGCCGATCCGCAGGGCATCTACGACAAGTTGCGCGCCCACGGCCCGGCGGCACCCGTCGAGCTGGCACCGGGCGTGGACGCCACGCTCGTCGTCCAGCACGAGATGGCCCTCAGGGTGCTCCAGAACACCACCCTGTTCGCCCGTGACTCGCGCCGCTGGGCCGCCCTGAACGAGGGCCGGGTCTCCCTGGACAGCCCGGTCCTGCCGATGATGCTGTACCGGCCCAACGTCCTGTTCACGGACGGCGCGGTGCATCTGCGGCTGCGCAAGGCCGTCACCGAGAGCCTCGCCAAGCTGAACATCAGCCGTATCCGGCGGGACGTCGAGCCCATCGCCGACTATCTGATCGACCAGTTCAGCGAGCGGGGCCGGGCCGACCTCCTCAACGACTACGCCAAGCTGATCCCGTTGCTGCTGTTCAACAAGATGTTCGGCTGCCCGGCCGACATCGGCGACCGCCTCAACACCGGCATGTCCGCCATGTTCGACAGCCAGGACGACGCCATCAAGGGCATCGAGATCGTCGCCACCTGCCTCCAGGAACTGATCACGCTCAAGCGCCGCGAGCCCGGCGACGACGTGACCTCCTGGCTGATCCAGCACTCGGCGGGCCTCAACGACGAGGAACTCCGGGACCAGCTGATCGTGCTGATGGGCGCGGGCCTGGAGCCCCAGCGCAACCTCATCGCCAGCTCGCTGCTCCTGCTGCTGTCCGACGGTCCGTCGGAGCGCGGCAGCGGCATGCTGGTCGAGGAAGCCATCGACCACGTGCTGTGGAACAACCCGCCCATCGCCAACTACGCGACGCACTACCCCTTGCAGGACGTCGACCTCGGCGGCGTACCCGTCGACGCGAACACCCCGGTCGTCATCAGCTTCGCCGCCGCCAACAGCGACCCGGCCCTCAACGAGGCCCGGCAGATGGCCAGCAAGGGCGCCCACCTGGCCTTCGGTGCGGGCCCGCACGCCTGCCCCGCCAAGGACCCGGCCCTGGTCATCGCGCTCACGGCGATCGAGAAGATCCTCAACGCGCTGCCCGACCTGACCCTCTCGGTCCCGCAGGACAGCCTGCTGTGGCGGCCCGGCCCCTTCCACCGTGCGCTCGCCTCGCTGCCGGTGCGGTTCAGCCCGACGCCGGCCACCCGGGTTGCGGCGGCCATGCGCAACCAGGCCCCGATGCCCGCGGCGACGGACCCGGTACACCGTCCGGCCCCGCAGCCGGCGGCGGCCCCGGCGGCCCGTCAGGAACAGCGCAAGAAGGGATTCTGGAGCTCCTTCCTCGATGTCTTCCGGCTCTGAGGACCAACTGCCCACCCACTTAGGCCGATCGGGCCGGTCGATCCTGTCGGGCCGGCTTGCGCGAGCGCCCTGTGTCCGAGGTTCCTGCCTCGGACACAGGGCGCTTTGCTGTTCCCGCCCGTCCTCAGGCGAGCAGCTCGTCCACCTCGGCCGCGAACAGCAGGGCCGGGTCGAACTCCATCCCGGTGAAGTGGCCGGCGAGTTCCAGGGACAGGACGCCGTGCAGCCGGGTCCAGCAGGTCAGGGCCCGGCGCAGGACCGCGGGCGGTGCGGGGTGGTCGTTCGCCCACATCCGGTGGTCCTCGATGTGGGCGTCGAACGGGGTCCCGGGGCCGGCGGGGGGCAGCGCGGCGCAGGCGTCGAGCAGGGTCGTCATGATCTCGGACGCGATCCCGGTGACGTCGGAGGGTGCGTGGTAGCCGGGTACGGGGGTGCCGTAGACGAGGAGGTACCGCTGAGGGTCGGCCAGGGCCCAGTCGCGCAGGGCGTGGGCGAGTGCGGCCAGGTCGGGGGCGGGCTCGGCGGCGGCGCGGAAGGTGTCGGCGAGGCTTCGGTACGCGTCCCTGATCAGCTCGGAGATCAGCTCGTCGCGCCCGGCGAAGTACCGGTAGAGCGCGGGTCCGCTCATGCCCATCTGCTTGGCGACGGCGTTGAGGGAGAGCGCGGACGCCCCCGCCGCGGCGATCTGCTCCCACGCCCGTTCCTTGATCTCCGTACGCACCTGGGCGCGGTAGCGCTCGCGCGGGGTCTCCGTCTTCGTGTCCCCTGATTCCGTCATGGTTAGAGGTTATCACTCAAGTTATTGACACTCGCATTCATCGAGTTATAGCCTCTAACCAACGCGACAACGGGAAACTGGTCATGGAGGCCGTCATGAGCACAGAGGCATTCGTCGAGGTCGTTCTGCCGGGCAAGGTGGAGCCGGAAGGGCTGGAGGTCCGGCACGGAGCCGTGCCCGTCGCCGGTCCCGGGCAGGTCGTGATCCGGATGGAGGCGACCGGTGTCTCCTTCGCCGAGCAGCAGATGCGCCGCGGCCGGTACTACGACCAGCCGGCGTTCCCCTTCGTGCCCGGTTACGACCTCGTCGGCACCGTCATCGCCACGGGCGAGGGCGTCGAGCCGGACCTGACCGGCACCCGGGTGGCCGCGCTGCTCAAGGTCGGCGGCTGGGCCAGTCATGTGCTCGTCGACGCGGCCGACGTGGTGCCGGTGCCCGACGGGGTCGGCGCGGCGGAGGCGGAGACGGTCGTGCTCAACGGCATCACCGCCTGGCAGATGCTGCACCGCAAGGCCCGGGTCCGCGCCGGGCAGACCGTCCTCGTGCACGGTGCCAACGGTGGCGTCGGCACGGTCCTGGTCCAACTCGCCCACGCGGCGGGCGTGAAGGTGATCGGTACGGCGTCCGTACGGCACCACGACGCGCTGCGGGAGAGGGGCGTCGTCCCCGTCGACTACCGCACCGGGGACGTCGCCGCCCGGGTCCGCGAACTCGCCCCCGGGGGAGTGGACGCCGTCTTCGACCACGTCGGCGGGCGCAGCGTGACCGACTCCTGGCGGCTCCTCGCACCCGGCGGCACGCTCGTCTCGTACGGCAGCGCCTCCACCCGGGACGCCGAGGGCTCCAAGCAGTGGCCGGTGCTCAAGCTGCTCGGCCGGGTGTGGGTGTGGAACGCGCTGCCCAACCGCCGCCGCGCCTACTTCTACAACGTCTGGGCCGGCCGGGCCCTGGCGAAGAACCGGTTCAGGACCCGGCTGCACGCCGACCTCACCCAGCTCTTCGCCGCCCTCCGCAGCGGTGACGTCACCGCCGAGGTCGCCGCCCGGCTGCCCCTCGTCCGCGCCGCCGAAGCCATGCGGCTCGCCGAGTCGGGGACCATCGCCGGGAAGGTCGTGCTCACTCCGTAGGGCGGTCGTCGGGCAGGTCCGCGAACTCCGTCAGGGCGTGCGTGAGCCACTGGGTCCAGAAGGTCTCCAGGTCGATGCCCGCGCGCAGGACCAGGTGCTGGAGGCGGTCCTGGGGATCGGCCGGGCCGGGTGGGAAGTCCCGCTTCTCGATCTCCTGATATTCCGTCAACTGGCGCTGGTGCAGAGCGAGATGGCGGCGCAGGTCGGCCTCGATGCCTTCCGTGCCGACCACCGCCGAGGCGCGCAGGCGCAGCAGCAGGGTGTCGCGGTACGGCTTGGGGTCCTGGGGTGCGGCGGTCCAGCGGGCCAGTTCCTCGCGGCCCGTGGGCAGGACCTCGTAGCTCTTCTTCTGGCCGCGGGTCGGCTGCTCGGTGGGCAGGGCGCGGATGTGTCCCTCGGTCTCCAGTCTGCCCAGCTCGCGGTAGATCTGCTGATGCGTCGCCGACCAGAAGTAGCCGATCGACCTGTCGAAGCGGCGGGTCAACTCCAGCCCCGAGGACGGCTTTTCGAGCAGGGCGGTGAGGATCGCGTGCGGGAGTGACATGCCACGGCTCCTAGGGTCTGTCCGGCGGATCAGGTCGGGGGAAAACAGCGGCGCCTTATCGGCACACGTGAGCGGGGCTTGGTGCGTGCAGCTGCAAGGCGGAGGAGGGAGTCGACGCGGAGCGATGGGGGTCCCCCCGCTCGAGCGAAGCCGAGAGTGGGGGAGAGTGACGACAACGCCGCTGGGGGTCCCCCCTCTGGGGGAGTGCGTGCCAAGCCCCGCGTCCCCGACATGATCCGCCGGGCAGGCCCTAGAGGGTCGCTGCCAGTTCGGTGCCCTGTTTGATGGCGCGTTTGGCGTCCAGTTCGGCGGCCACGTCGGCGCCGCCGATCAGGTGGGCGTTGCAGCCGGCGGCCAGCAGGTCGTCGTACAGCTCGCGGCGTGGGTCCTGGCCGGTGCACAGGACGACGGTGTCGACCGGGAGGACGGTGCTGGTGCCGTCGACGGTGAGGTGGAGTCCGGCGTCGTCGATACGGTCGTACTCGACGCCCGGGGTCATGGTGACACCCCGGTGCTTGAGTTCGGCGCGGTGGATCCAGCCGGTGGTCTTGCCGAGGCCCGCGCCGACCTTGGTGGCCTTGCGCTGGAGCAGGTGGACGGTGCGCGGCGACGCGGTCCGCTCGGGTGCGGCCAGGCCGCCGGGGGTGCGGTGGTCCATGTCGACGCCCCAGGCACGGAAGTACGCCGCCGGGTCCTCGTGCGCCTTGTCGCCGGTGTCGGTGAGGTACTCGGCGACGTCGAAGCCGATGCCGCCGGCGCCGAGGATCGCGACGCGGTCGCCGACGGGGGCGTTGTCGCGCAGGACGTCCAGGTAGCCGACGACGCTGGGGTGGTCGACGCCGGGGATGTCGGGGGTGCGGGGGGTTACGCCGGTGGCCACCACTACCTCGTCGTAGGCCGTCGTCAAGTCGTCTGCGGTTGCTCGGGTGTTGAGGCGTACGTCGACGGCGTGGGCGGCCAGTTGGTGGCGGAAGTAGCGGATCGTCTCGTCGAACTCCTGCTTGCCGGGGACCTTGCGGGCGACGTTCAGCTGGCCGCCTATCTCGGGGGCGGCGTCGAAGAGGGTGACCTCGTGGCCGCGTTCGGCTGCGGAGACGGCGCAGGCGAGTCCGGCGGGTCCTGCGCCGACCACCGCGACGCGTTTGCGCAGGCGGGTGGGGGAGAGGATCAGTTCCGTCTCGTGGCAGGCGCGTGGGTTGACCAGGCAGGAAGTGATCTTTCCGCTGAAGGTGTGGTCCAGGCAGGCCTGGTTGCAGCCGATGCAGGTGTTGATCGCCTCGGGCGTCCCGGCGGCGGCCTTGTTCACGAAGTCCGGGTCGGCGAGCATCGGGCGGGCCACGGAGATCATGTCCGCGCAGCCTTCGGCGAGCAACTGCTCGGCGAGTTCCGGGGTGTTGATGCGGTTGGTGGTGACGAGGGGGATGCCGACCTCGCCCATGAGCTTCTTCGTCACCCAGGTGTACGCGCCGCGCGGCACCGAGGTGGCGATGGTGGGGATACGGGCCTCGTGCCAGCCGATGCCGGTGTTGATGATCGTGGCGCCGGCGGTCTCCACGGCCTTGGCGAGCGTGATCACTTCGGGCAGTGTCGAGCCGCCGGGGACCAGGTCCAGCATCGACAGGCGGTAGATGAGGATGAAGTCCTCGCCCACGGCCTCGCGTACCCGGCGGACGATCTCGACCGGGAAGCGCATGCGGTTCTCGTAGGAGCCGCCCCAGCGGTCGGTGCGGTGGTTGGTCTGGGTGGCGATGAACTCGTTGATGAGGTAGCCCTCGGAGCCCATGATCTCTACGCCGTCGTAGCCGGCCCGGCGGGCGAGGACGGCGGTGCGGGTGTAGTCGGCGATGGTCTGTTCGACCTCGGCGTCGGTGAGTTCGTGTGGGGGGAAGGGGCTGATCGGGGCCTGGAGGGGGCTGGGGGCCACGAGGTTCTGGTGGTAGGCGTAGCGGCCGAAGTGGAGGATCTGGAGGGCGATCTTTCCGCCCTCGCGGTGTACGGCGGTGGTGATGGCTCGGTGTTGTTCTGCTTCGGCGTCGGTGGTGAGTTTGGCTCCGCCTTCGTAGGGGCGGCCGGCGTCGTTGGGAGCTATGCCGCCGGTGACGATGAGGGCGGCGCCGCCTCGGGCTCGGGCGGCGTAGAACTCGGCCATGCGGGTGAAGCCGTGGGGGGCTTCTTCCAGGCCTGTGTGCATGGAGCCCATGAGGATGCGGTTGGGGAGGGTGGTGAAGCCGAGGTTCAGGGGGGTCAGGAGGTGGGGGTATGGGCTCATGGGGGTCTCCGGGGATGGGTTGGGTCTGTTCTTTTTAGGGGACGCGGGGGGTGTTTTGCAACTAGTTGCATAATGGCGTGCGGCACATGGGGAAGACGACCGGCATGAAGAAGAGGGACCGGAACAGACCGATCGCCTTGAGCTTGCGGTTGAGGAGGATCGCCAGCCCGAGCGCCAGGC
>NZ_JBSFDA010000197.1:0-17989 GCF_053593675.1 Streptomyces sp. NPDC002156
CCCGCCGCTCGGTGGCCGGCGGGGGGGGGGGCCGCCCCCCCCCCCCCAGGAACGGGATGGGACGGGTAGGGGCGGCGGGGGCGAAAACCCTCCTACCCGCACCCCCTACACACCCCCGACTACAACCACCGCACCATTTCCCACCCCACCCCTCCTCCCCAGGTCGGATCTTTGCCGCACTCAGCGGGTGAAGCCCCAAATCCACCCGTACCGTCGAACACATGACGCACATCGACGCCGGCGCCGAACTCGATCCTGTGCACCCCGTACCCCTGCCCCTCTCCAGCGCGCCCCGCGGCAGCACCCCCCGCGCCACCGGCCTCACCACCACCGAAGTGGCCGAGCGCGTCGCCCGCGGCGAGGTCAACGACGTCCCCGTACGCAGCAGCCGCAGCATCTCCGAGATCGTCCGCGCGAACGTCTTCACCAGGTTCAACGCGATCATCGGCGCCCTCTGGCTGATCATGATGTTCGTCGCCCCGTTCCAGGACACCCTGTTCGGCTACGTCATCCTCGCCAACACCGGCATCGGCATCATCCAGGAGTGGCGGGCGAAGAAGACCCTCGACTCCCTCGCCGTGATCGGCGAGGCCAAACCGACGGTCCGCCGCGACGGCGTGGCCTCGGAGGTCAGCAACTCCGAGATCGTCCTCGGGGACCTGATCGAGATCGGCCCCGGCGACAAGATCGTCGTGGACGGCGAGTGCGTGGAGGCCGACGGCCTCGAAATCGACGAGTCACTGCTCACCGGCGAGGCCGACCCCGTCGTGAAGCAGCCCGGCGACCAGGTCATGTCGGGCAGTTTCGTGGTCGCGGGCGGCGGCGCGTTCACAGCGACGAAGGTCGGCCGCGAGGCGTACGCGGCCCAACTCGCCGAAGAGGCCTCCCGCTTCACCCTCGTCCACTCGGAACTCCGCACCGGCATCTCGACGATCCTCAAGTACGTGACCTGGATGATGGTTCCGGCCGCGATCGGCCTGGTCATCACCCAACTGGTCGTCAAGGACAACGACTTGAAGGACTCGATCGCCCGCACGGTCGGCGGCATCGTCCCGATGGTCCCGGAGGGCCTCGTCCTCCTCACCTCCGTCGCCTTCGCGATCGGTGTCATCCGGCTCGGCCGGAAGCAGTGCCTCGTACAGGAGCTGCCCGCCATCGAGGGCCTCGCCCGCGTCGACACGGTCTGCCTGGACAAGACGGGCACGCTGACCGAGGGCGGCATGGACGTGACCGAGCTGCGCTCCCTCAACGGCAGCGACGAGACATACGTACGCCGCGTCCTGGGCGCCCTCGGCGAATCGGACCCCCGCCCGAACGCCTCCCTCCAGGCGATCATCGACGCCTACCCGGACAGCGAGGACTGGCGCTGCACGGAGTCGCTCCCCTTTTCCTCGGCGCGCAAGTACAGCGGGGCGTCGTTCAGCGAGGGCAACGGCGAAACGAGTACGTGGCTCCTGGGCGCCCCGGACGTGCTGCTCTCCTCCGAGGACCCGGCCCTCGCCGAGACGGACCGCCTGAACCAGGCAGGCCTGCGCGTCCTCCTCCTCACCCGCACCACCCGCGACCTCGACCACCCGGAGGTGGCCACCAACACATCCCCCACGGCCCTGGTCGTCCTGGAGCAGCGTCTGCGCCCCGACGCCGCCGACACCCTCCGTTACTTCGCCGAGCAGGACGTCGACGCGAAGGTCATCTCGGGCGACAACGCGGTGTCGGTCGGCGCGGTGGCGAGCAAACTGGGCCTGACCGGCACGACGGTGGACGCCCGCCAACTCCCCGCCGAGACAACGGAGATGGCGCAGGCACTGGACGAAGGAACAGTCTTCGGCCGGGTGACTCCGCAGCAGAAGCGGGACATGGTTGGCGCGTTGCAGTCACGCGGGCACACGGTGGCGATGACGGGCGACGGCGTGAACGACGTACTGGCCCTGAAGGACGCCGACATCGGCGTGGCCATGGGATCGGGCTCGGAGGCGACACGGGCGGTGGCCCAGATCGTCCTCCTCAACAACAGCTTCGCGACGCTGCCTTCGGTGGTGGCCGAAGGCCGCAGAGTCATCGGCAACATCACACGAGTAGCGACCCTGTTCCTGGTCAAGACGGTCTATTCAGTCCTCCTGGCAGTCCTGGTGGTCTGCTGGCAGGTCGAATACCCCTTCCTGCCCCGCCACTTGACCCTGCTCTCCACCCTGACGATCGGCGTCCCGGCGTTCTTCCTGGCGCTGGCCCCCAACAAGGAACGCGCGAGGCCCCACTTCGTACGCCGGGTCATGCGCTACTCGATCCCGGGCGGCGTACTGGCAGGCGTGGCAACCTTCGCCACGTACCTGATAGCCCGTCACCACTACACAGGAGAGGGCGCGTTGGACGCGGAGACGAGCGCGGCGACCCTGACCCTGTTCCTGATCTCGATGTGGGTGCTGGCGATCATCGCCCGCCCGTACACCTGGTGGCGGATCGCCCTGGTCGCGTCGATGGGCGCGGGCTTCCTGCTGGTGCTGGTCGTACCGCCGCTCCAGGAGTTCTTCGCGCTGAAGCTGGTGGGGACGACGATGCCGTGGATCGCGGTGGGTATCGCGACGGTGGCGGCGGCCACCCTGGAGATCCTGTGGAGGTTGGTGGACCGCCGCTTCCCGGCGTAGTTCGTACGGGTGCGCCTACTTCACGTCGATGAAGTCGGCGGCGGCGCTGGCGCCCACGGTGGTCCTGGTCCCCGCGAAGACGTACTTGAAGAACCCGTCGGCGGTCGCCTTGACGGTGGTCTTCAGGTCACCCTTGGTGGTCGTCTTGATGGTCTTGACGACGGTGTAGGTGGTCGTACCGTTCTTACGGAACTGGAGCTGCACCGGCTGGGTCGCGTACCCGGTGTAGTTGGGCCCGTCCCAGTTGGCGCGGGTCAGCTTGCCGGTGACGGTGATGGTCTTGCCCTTCTGCACCGGCTCCGGGGTGGCGTTGACCGTCAGCTTGGAGACGCGCCGCACGGTCGTGGTGCCGAGGTCGCCCTGCTGGGCGATGCCGACCTTGGCCGGGTCGAAGGTGTCGCTCTCGGGGTCCTGCCCGTTGAAGGCGATGGCGAGGCCGCCGGCCGTCCAGGTGGCCCCGGCGTCGGTGTTGGTCAGGTCGCCCTCGCCCGGGTAGATGTCGAGGTTGGCCTTGCAGTTGGCGGTCGTGGTCGACGTCGCCGTGCAGGTACCGGCCTTCTCACCGAAGATCACGTTGTCCGGCGTCGCGAAGTCGCCCCGGTACAGGTACGGCCCGCTGTCGAAGTCGGCGGCCTTGATGTTGACCTCGGTGCCGTGGGTCAGCGTGTAGGTGACCGGGACGACGAGGTGTCCACCGGCACCGGCGTTGATCGACTTGGCGACCTTGAAGTTGGAGAAGCTGACGTTCAGCTTGTACGGCTCCTCGGCGGCGACCGGCGAGGTGATGAACGCGGACTTGCCGCCCGCCAGGATCTTCGCGGCGGCCGCGCGGTAGCCGGAGTCGGCACCGGAGGCGTGGACATCGGCCTGCGCGGCCGGCACGGCGAGGGCGGAGAGGGCCAGGGCGCCGGAGACGGCGGCCACGGTGGCACGTATACGCATGCGTGTTCCCCAAGTAGGAGAAAGTGATCGTGGAGCCTGTTGGCCCCCATGATCAGATCCCTTGCGGGGGCGGTTGGTTGCGCGGAGGTGACGTAATTTTGCGCACCCCTTGCACACACCCGCCGCCGGCCCCGAACCCACGGAGAACCGGCGGCGGTTACCTCACGCTTCGCCCAACAAACAGCCGATTTACTTCACATCGATGAAGTCGGTCGCGGAACCGAGCGCGGCGGTGGTCGCGGTGCCCGCGAAGACGTACCGGAAGTACCCGTCGACGTTCGCCTTGACCGTGGTCTTCAGGTCACCCTTGGTGGTCGTCTTGATGGTCTTGAGGGTGGTGTAGGTGCTGGTGCCGTTCTTACGGAACTGCAGCTTCACCGGCTGGCTGGCGTACCCGGTGTAGTTGCCGGCGTCCCAGTTGGCACGGGTCAGCTTGCCGGTGACGGTGATGGTCTTGCCCTTCTGCACCGGCTCCGGGGTGGCGTTGACCGTCAGCCTGGAGTGACGCAGGAGGTTGGGGCCGGCGAGGCCGTCCTTCTCGACGTATCCGACCTTCGTGACGTCGAAGTCGTCGCTGCTGAAGTCCTGGCCGTTGAAGGCGACGGCGTACGCGTACGCCTTCCACTTCCCGGCGGTCTCGTTGAACAGGTCTTCGCTCGGGCTGATCACGATGGACTGGGTGCAGTTGGCGACGGTCGCCGAGACGGCCTTGCAGCTGGCCCAGTCGTCGCCGAACAGCCCGAACTCGGAGTCGATGTACGTCGTGCCGTAGTACAGCTCGACGTCGGTGAAGAAGTCCTCGGCGGCGATGTCGACATCGGCACCGTGGGTCAGCGTGTAGGTGATCGGCACGGTCAGCTTGCCGCTGATGCCCGCCACGATCGACCTGCCGTTGTTGACCTTGATGTTGGAGAAGGAGGCGTCCAGGACGTACGGCTCGGCGACAGCGGCGGCCGAGGCACTGAACGCGGACTTGCCGGAGGCGGCCTGCCCGGCCTCACGGACCTTGGCGACATCGGCCCGGGACACCGAGCCGTCGGCCTGCGCGGCCGGCACGGCGAGGGCGGAGAGAGCCAGAGCGCCGGAGACGGCGGCCACGGTGGCACGTATACGCATGCGTGTTCCCCAGGTAGGAGAAGGGGGCCCGACGGTGGTCGTGCTCGCGGCTCGTCGTCACGCCTGGGCCCAAGTGATCGTCGAGTCTGTTGACTCGCCCGCTGAACAGGCCGGTGCCGCCCGCCAGGGCAGCACCGGCCTTTGTCCCTTGTCTCTACTTCACGTCGATGACGTCACCGATGGCCGTGATCGGCGCCGTCGTCGTCGAGCCCGCGAAGGCGAAGCGGTACGTACCGTCGACCGACGCCTTGACGGTCGTCTTCAGGGCGCCCGCGGCACCCGTCTTGACCGTCTTGACGGTGGTGAAGGTGGTGGCGCCCGTCTTCTTGAACTGGAGCGCGACCGGGGCGCCGACGTAGCCCCCGTACTTGCCGGTGTTCCAGTTGGCACGGGTCAGGGTGCCCTTGACCGTGATGGTCGCGCCCTTCCTGACCGGCTCCGGGGTGGCGTCCGTGTTGAGCTTCGAGTGGAACTTGATCTGGGTGGTGCCGAGGCCGCTCTGGATCTTGACGCCGTCTTCGTCGCCCGTGATGGCGATGGCGCCCACCTTCCACGTACGGGCGTCGGTGTTCCGGAGCGTGCCCTCGCTACCGGGGTGCAGGTCGATGAAGCCCTTGCAGCTGGCGGTGGTCGACGAGGTGGCCGTGCAGGTGCCCGGCTCGTCGCCGATCAGGCGGACGTTGTCCACGGTGAGGGAGGCGCCGACGTAGAGGGCCGGACCGGTGAGGAGGTTGTCAGAGCCGATGTCGAGGCCGGCGGCGTGGTTGAACGTGTACGTCACCGGCACGGAGGTGGTCCCCGCGGCGCGGGCGACGATCGGCTTGCCGTTGTTGACCGTCACCTTGG
This sequence comes from Streptomyces sp. NPDC002156, assembly GCF_053593675.1. Classification (NCBI taxonomy): domain Bacteria; kingdom Bacillati; phylum Actinomycetota; class Actinomycetes; order Kitasatosporales; family Streptomycetaceae; genus Streptomyces; species Streptomyces sp. NPDC002156. The sequence continues at coordinate 5,547 of NZ_JBSFDA010000197.1, forward strand.
TGAAGGTGACGTCGGGCGCCGCCGCGGCGGCGGCCTGCGCGGTCGGGACGGCAAAGGCGGAGAGGGCCAGGGCGCCGGTCACGGCGGCCACAGTGGCACGTATGCGCATGCGTTTCCCCAAGTGGAGAAAGGGGGTCCGGCGGTGGCCGTCCGTACGGAATCCATCCGTCACGGATCGTGGTCGCACCTGGACCCAAATGATCTTGGAGTCTGTTGACTCGCTCGCTCAGATCCGTGACGGATGGGAATGGTTGTACGGAAGTTGCGGATGTTTTGGAGACCGCGCAGATTTTACGTACGCATTACCCCAACACCCCAACACCCCACCACCCCAGCACCTCACTGCCTCAGTCGAACCAGCGGTCCCGTGCCAGCTCCGTCGTCCTCGACGGATCCTCCAGCAGTGCCGCCACCTCGAACCGGCGCGGCCACTGGCCGGCCGCCCAGGCGAGGCCCGCCGCGACACCCTCCAGCGTCGAGGCATGCAGCACCCCGTCCCGGGTCCGCCGCCAGTCCAGCTCCACGCCGTCGACGACCAGCTCCTCGTGCTCGACGTACGTCGCCGGGGTCGCCGGACCGAGCAGCACCCGTACCGACTCCGGTACGTCGTGCTCCGCGCCCTCCGAGGTCACCTCGCCGGTCACCGACTCGCTGAGCCGCCGCACCTGGAACAGTTCCGCCAGCTCGGCCGCCCGCGCCGGGCGTACGGGGAGCAGCGGGACCCCCGCCGTGAAGGGCAGCAGGTCGGGTGAGTCGACGACCACGGCGTCCGCCGCGTCCACCACCTCCACGTGACCGTCGACCACGGCCCTCAAGTCGTCGGGCAGCGTGACCTGTTCGGGGTCGAGGTCGGCCAACGCCCCGTAGAGGGCGTGCAGTTGGACCCCGCTCACGTCCCGGTCCGGGTCGGCGAGGCGGTCGAGGAGTTCGGCCGCGCCGCCCGGCTCGTCGAGGAGCGCGGCCACCGACGTCCGTACGCCCAGCGCCCGCAGCACCTGCTCGTCGTCGAACCCGGTCGCGTCGGCCTCCTCGTACAGGCCCCGCAGGAGCGGGTCGCCGCCCGCCGCCAGGAGGCCCGCCGGACGCCTTCCGTCCAGTACCGGGTTTCCGCGCAACCACCAGGCCGTGTACGGGCGTACGAGTTCATGCGTGCCGTCGGGCAGCAGGACCCGCACCGGCTGGACGATCGCGTCCCGCAGCGGCGGCTGGGCGAGGAGGGCGAGAGCCTGGGGCCAGCGGTCCTCGTCCACGAGGTCCAGGTCCCGTACGGCGACCAGTTCCGTGGCGACGGGAGGCACCGGCGAGTCCGGGAAGCGGTCGAGGATGTCCTCGCTCCACACGTCCACGGCGTCGAGCAGGCCCGGGTCGTCGGGTTCGGCGAAGTCGCTGTCCCGGGGCTCCAGTTCGTCCGGGTCGAGGACGACGTCGGTGGCGCGGACGAGCGCGAAGTTCGCGAGGACGCCGCATGCAGCGAGGGGCTGCTCGCCCCACCTGTCCGCCAACTCGGCGTCCACCGCCGCCAGTTCACCCTCCCTGATCACCTCGGCGAACGGGCTGCCGGGGAGGACGAGTTCACCGGCGGGGGCCAGCTCGCCGTCCTCGTCGGGGAGGGCGAGGGCGCCGAGCCAGGGCTCGTCGCCGGGTTCGAGGCCCGCGTCCCGGACGAGGGCGAGGACCGTGTCGGCCAACTCCTCGGCGTCCGGGGCGCCTTCGTCGTCCCACGCCATACCGGCGGCGTCCTCGTCGAGGGAGGCGGCGACGGCGGCGCGTACCTGGGGAGTGGTGAGGACGGCTCGCGGGGTGGCCGGGAGGGCGCCCAGCTTCTCCAACAGGGGGTGGGCGGCGTCCGGGTGGGCGACCTTGAGGCCGAGACGGGCGAGCGCCTCGGGCGCCGCGGCCTGCGCGTCCCCGGTCGTCGGCAGCAGGACCTGGCGGGGGCCGATGGTCGTACGCCCGTCGGCGAGCGGCACGGGCAGCCCGGTCAGCCGGTCGGGATCGACACCGGCCAGGCTGTCGTAGAGCCGGTGCCACCACTCGGGCGCCTTCTCCAGGCCCGCGAGCCGGTCGACGGCGTCGGTCAGGGGGACGCGGGCCACACCCAACGTCCGTAGCTCCACCCGGCGTTCGAGCCCGGCGGGCAGCAGCGTGGGCAGCACCTCGGCGAGGACGCGGACCGTCTCGGCCCCGGCGCCCTCGACGACCTCCGCGTCGCGGGGACGGAGAGCGGAGGGCAGCTCGTCGTCGTCGCCCGGGTCAAGTGCGGGCGGAAGGAAGGCGGTTCGCGGCAGCCGTTCCAGGATCGCGTGCCGCAACTGCCCGTCCAGCTCGCCCTTGCCCAGCGAGCCGGGCACGAGCGCGATGATGCCCTCGCCCACCGGGTGCCAGTCGGCGAGGAGTTCGGCGTACGCGTCGGCGGCGCGCTGCACCAGGAAGTCGGTGAGCGGGCCCGGCGCGGCATGCCGGCGGGCGGTGTCCAGCGGCAGCGAGGCGATGAGCAACGCCGGTACGCCCAGCGGCTCGTCGCTCGGTGTGGGCGCGTGCACGACGGGGCTGGTCCGGGGCGGTACGGGAGTGCCGTCGGCGTCGACGGGCACGGCCCAGGTGACCGACCAGAAGGGACGCAGCCGCTCCTCGACCGGCCGCCCGGTCAACAGGGCGGATTCCAGGGGCCCATGCGCGGAGACGGTACGCCAACGGCTCGTACCGTCCCGCGAATCCTCCACGAGGGTCAGCGCGTTGTCGTCGGTGAGTCGCCGCAGCGTACGAGGGGCCTCGTCCCCCACCTCGATGACGACCTCCTCCAGACCCGGCAACGTCAGGAGCAGCGCGTCGTCGACGCCGCTCAGCAGCCGCTCCGCGAGATCCTCGGCGGCGGTGTCGCGCAGGGGGAGGATGACGGCCGTGTCGTACGGGTCCGGGGCGGTGCCCTCGGCGGCGAACGGCAGCCGGAGCAGCGGCACATGGCCGTCGCGGCGGCGGATCTCGTCACCGAGCCCGGGGCTGTGCCGGGCGGTCTCGGCGGCCAGCTCGCGGGCCTCGGCGAGCGACCACCGCACACCCCCGTGCCGTCCGACGACGGCGGGCTCGTCGCTCACGGCGAGCACGGCGGCGAAGCCGACACCGAACCGCCCGACGGCGCCCGTCTCCTTGCCATCCTGGGCGTCCCGCTTGGCGGAGGCACGCAGCGTGGAGAGGGACTCGACGCCGGTGGCGTCCAGCGGGGCACCGGTGTTGGCGGCGACGAGGACACCGTCGCGGAGGGTGAGGCGGAGCCGCCCGGGTACGCCTGCCCTGGCCGCGGCATCGGCGGCGTTCTGGGCGAGCTCGACGACGAGCCGGTCCCGATACCCGCCGAGGACGAGATCCTCCTCGGCGTTGGCATCCTCACGGAACCGGGCGGGGCTGGTCGCCCAGGCGTCCAGAACACCCCGGCGCAGACGGGCCGTACCGAAAGGGTCCGCGCCCTCAGCTGCTGGCCGCACGAACTTGCTCACGTACGTTCACTCTCCTCATCGGCGTGAGCAAGAAGGTACCGCGCGCCGCAGGGCACGCCCGCCACCCGCCGGTGAGAGCTGAGGGAACAGAGGGAGGCGGCCTCCGGGCCGGGAGGAGGTGGGGGCGGTGGGCGCGGTGTACGGGGCAGGGCCAAGGCTCACCCGGCCCATGGGCCAAGGACGAATCCACCACCGTCCCGTCCAGCACCGTCCCGTCGTACTTCCAGGGCACCCGCACCCCCGAAGTGCGCGGGCGCAGGCGGCGACTCCCGGCCACCACACAAATCCGGACACCCCTTACGATGCGCTGCGGATCACGCCCGAGGCGGCGCGGATCCATGAATCCGGTACCTGGTAGCAGGTACCTGTTGCTCAGGGGGGCTCTGTGTTCGTGCTGTCCATCCTGCTGCTCATAGCGGCAGTCGTACTCTTCTTCATCGGCCGTGGCCGGGACGCCGGCGGCTGGCGGATCGGGGCCGCGCTCAGCGTCGTCGGGGCCGTGCTGGCCGGTGTCTTCGCCTGCGTCCATGTCGTGAGCGCCTACGAGGTCGGGGTGCCGGTGACCTTCGGGAAGATCGGAAAGCCGCTGAACTCCGGTGTCCAGTTCAGGTCGCCGTTCACCGAGGTCACGTCCTTCTCCACACGTCCCGTGGACCTCAACCTCTACGACAAGGACGTGGTCGAGGTCCGCTCCTCGCAGGGCGGGGTGCTCTACGCCGACGTCACCATCAAGTGGGCCGTCATCCCGGCCAAGGCGGTCGAGCTGTACCGGCTGGCGGGCAGTGAGGAGGCGGTCGAGGAGCGGCTGGTGCTGCCGGACAGCCGGGAGATCATCCGTAACGTCTTCGCGAAGCACACCAGCGAGGAGGGTTACGCCTCCGCCCGCGAGCAGATCGGCTCGGAGATCGCGGCGCTCGTGAAGGAGCGGCTGGCTCCGCGTGGGATCGACGTCACCGTCGTGAACCTGCGCAATGTGAAGCCGTCGGACAAGCTCCAGGACCAGATCGACAAGAAGATCCAGCAGGAGCAGGACACCGAGCGGGCGGTGGAGGCGGCGCGTACGGCCAAGGCGGAGGCGGAGCGCAAGCGGATCGAGGCGGAGGGTATTGCCCGGGCCAACGAGATCCTGGCGAAGTCGCTGAGCGACAAGGTGTTGTACAACCAGTGCCTGGAAGCCTATAAGGAGGCGGCTGCGGCTAATCCGGTGTATGCGGTGCCGTGTGGGACGGGGGCGAATGGGACGTCGGTGATTGTGGACAGCAGCAAGAACTAGTCGGTAGTTCGTTGGCTGCGGGCCGGTGGGGGCTTGTCGCGCCCGCGCGGCGGTAGCCGCAAATCAGATACAGCCCCGCGCCCCTTAGGGCGCGGCCCTGAAGGCCGCGCCCACCGTGCCCCTACGAGTGACCCAGATCCGCCACAGCCTCGTCCGTGTCCGTGCCCACCGAACCCGAGTCCGCCGCAGGCCGCAGCGGGAACGGGTCCACGATCGTCTCGTCGATCACGTGCGGCGGCGGAACCGGAGGTTTCGGCATGATCGCTGCTTCCGAGTGGCCGCCGCAGCCGTAGGCCAGGGAGACCACGCGGCCGTCCGCCGGGGCGAACTCGTTCGTGCAGACGCCGAACGCCTGTCCGAGGGAGCCGCCGATGGCCACCAGGAAGCCGCAGCTCACGCAGGTCGCCGGGGCGGCCTGGGCCATGGGGGTCTTGGGGCCGTAGGAGTCCTCCCAGCGGTCGGCGGCGCTGTGGAGGCCGTACCGGGACAGGACGCGCGCCCGGCGCATGCCCAGTTCCTCCGCCACCGCCGCGATCGAACCGCGGGCCGGCACCACCGTGAAGGCGGACGGTGAGCCCGCCGTGATGTCCGCGTCCTCGGCGTCCGCCAGGTCCGCCGCCAGCTCCACGGAGGCCGCTGCCGTCGCCGAACCGGCCGCCGAGACCGCCGAGTTGGGCAGGGGCTCGTCCTCGCCCGAGTAGCCCGGCTCCAGGCGCAGATCCTCCGCGTCCGTGGGGAGGAGGTCGCCGGGGCCCATGTCTCCCGGGCGCAGGCGCTCGCTCCACGGCACCCATTCCGGTGCCTGGAGGGCGTCCGGGCCGGGGAGGAGGACCACCTCGTCCAGGGTGACCAGCTTGGCCCGGGACGCCCGGGCGACCGTCACCGCCCAGCGCCAGCCCCGGTAGCCGAACTCCTTGCACTCGAAGAAGTGCGTCACGACGCGGTCACCCTCGGACATCAGGCCCGAGTGCTCGCCCACCACGCCTGGTGCCGCCGCCTCCTCCGCCGCGGAGCGGGCGAGGTCGACGGCCTCGGCGCACAGGCGGTCGGGGGTGCGGCTTCGCGTTGTCGCTGCGCTCACAGGTATCGCTTCTCTCCTACGCCGTCTCACGAGTGCGCCCGTCCCGACGGGGTGCGAACGGTTGCGAACGGAGCGGACCAGAGGGCCGCGTCGACGTCCGCGCCCGATCGCGCTCGGGCGCACCTACGTCATCCATTCTGCGGGATGGCCGAGAGGCGCGCGGCCGAGAACAACCGCCACTGCGCGCTACGCACGCTACCTTCTCCAGAGCCCGGGGCCCACACCGACGGGACGGTTCGCGACGACCGACATCCAACTGTGGCAACTCCGGCCCCTCTCAAACACCGTTCCGACGCGCCTCTCACGCCACTCTTCCCAGCCCCCGATGGCCGGAAAACACCCCGCAGGACCCCGCTCTCCCGCTCCTCCCCCACCCCACTCGGCCCCATACGCGCGGTAACCGCACTAGGTACGCCCTTCTCGGGGCACTATTGCGGGGTGGCAAGCGAGAGGTCGCCCCACGGCGCCACCGGGGTCGGTGGGGTCCAGGGGAGCAACCGGCGTGGCGCACGGGACCGGGTGAACGGTTCTGTGCGCGCTGTCGGGCGTGCCCTGCATTTCCCCGTCACCGGCACCGCCCGGGGCATCCGCAAGGCCACGCACGCGCACGGGGCCGGTGAGTCCGGGCTCGGCAAGCTCATCGAACTGCACGCGGTGAACGGCGCCGGCGACGTCATGATCACCATCGCCCTCGCCTCCACCGTCTTCTTCTCCGTCCCCACCGACGAGGCACGCGGGCGCGTGGCCATCTATCTCGGCATCACGATGGCGCCCTTCACCCTCCTCGCCCCCGTGATCGGCCCCCTCCTCGACCGCCTCCCGCACGGCCGCCGCGCCGCCATGGCCGGCGCGATGCTCGCCCGCGCCCTCCTGGCCCTGCTCCTGGCGGGCGCGGTCTCGACGGGCAGCCTGGAGCTGTACCCGGCCGCACTGGGCGTCCTGGTCGCGTCAAAGGCGTACGGAGTCGTCCGCAGCGCGGTCGTCCCCCGCCTGCTCCCACCCCGCTTCTCCCTGGTGAAAGCCAATTCGCGGGTCACGCTGAGCGGCCTGCTCGCCACCGGCATCGCGGCCCCCATCGGCGCCGGGCTCCAGGTCCTCGGTCCACGCTGGCCGCTCTACGGCGCCTTCGTGATCTTCATCGCGGGTACGTTCCTGTCCTTCACGCTCCCGTCCAAGGTGGACTCCGCCAAGGGCGAGGACACCGCCCTGCTGGCGGCGGACCCGGATCATCTGCACGGCCCGCACCTCCACCCCGTCAAACGGCCCGGACTGCGCACGGTCGGTACGGCCGTCACCCACGCCCTAGGCGCCAACGCCGCCCTGCGCTGCCTCTCGGGCTTCCTGACCTTCTTCCTCGCCTTCCTGCTCCGCGAGCACCCGCTGACCGGCGAGAGCGCCGCGTGGTCGCTGGGCATGGTCGCCGTCGCGGCGGGCGTCGGCAACGCGCTCGGTACGGCGGTCGGGGCGGCCGTGAAACAGCGCGCGCCCGAGCTGATCGTCGTGACGGTCGTCGCCGTGGTCCTCGGCGCCTCGATCATCACCGCGATCTTCTTCGGCGCCGCCCTGGTGGCCTGTCTGGCGGCGGTCGCCGGGTTCTGCCAGGCCCTCGCCAAGCTGTCCCTGGACGCGCTGATCCAGCGGGACGTACCCGAACTGGTCCGCTCCTCCGCGTTCGCCCGCTCGGAGACGCTGCTCCAGATGGCCTGGGTGCTCGGCGGCGCGATCGGTATCGCACTGCCCCTGGACGGCACTCTGGGCCTCGGGGTGGCCGCCGCGATCGTCGCCACGGGCTGGCTGACCACGGCCAAGGGCCTGATCGGCTCGGCCCGCCACAGCGGCCACGCCCGCCCCCGCGTCGCCTGACACCACTCACCGGGGCCCGGCACGCCGTACCCACGTGACAACCGCGCCCCGGGTGCCCGATAGCCTTCGGCCATGACCTCGTTGCGTTCCGCTTCCACTGCGCGCCGTCGCCGCGCTGTTGCCGCCGTCGCCGCCGTTGGTGCCGGACTGCTCGTCCTGTCCGCCTGCGACAAGCCGACGCCGATCTCCACGATCACCGTCGGCCGTTCCTCGGTGAACTCGGAGGCCTCCTGCTACGACGACGGCAAGGAGCTGAAGACCGCCGACGTGGCCACGTGCCTCAAGGACACGGACATCAAGAGCATCAAGGTGGACCCGGACGAGACCGTGCGCTTCGGTGTCGACCCGGAGATCGCCGACAAGGGCTGGACGATCCTGATGAACGGTCAGCCGCTGACCGACTCCAGCACCAAGACGTACCGCACGATCCCCGGCAGCGTCTTCTTCAACGCCCAGTACGGCGCCCAGGGAAACTCGACGCTCGTCTCCGTCAAGGAGGGCGAGAACGAGGTCAACGGCCTGTGGTCGTTCCGGCTGAAGAAGGACTCCTGACGACGTCAGGGGTACGAGTCCTGATCGCCACCGCGGTCCCCGCCGAACGGGACGCGGTGGCACAGGCGTTCCCGGCCGGAGCCGGTGACGTCGACGTCATCGCCGTGGGAGTGGGCCCCGCCGCCTCCGCCGCGTCCACCGCCACCGCCCTCACCACGGCCGCCCTCCGCGGCACCCCGTACGACCTGGTCGTCTCGGCGGGCATCGCCGGCGGTTTCCAGCCGGAGGCACCGGTCGGCTCGCTGGTCGTCGCCGACGAGATCACCGTCGCGGACCTGGGCGCCGAGACCCCGGACGGCTTCGTTGCGGTCACCGGGCTCGGCTTCGGCACCGTCACCCACCGTCCGCCGGAATCACTCGTACGGGATCTCACGGCCGTGACGGGCGCCCGCGCCGGCACCGTCCTGACCGTCTCCACCGTCACCGGCAGCGCCGAACGCGCCGCCGAACTGCGCGCCCGGCACCCAGGCGCCCTGGCCGAGGCGATGGAGGGCTTCGGCGTGGCCGAGGCCGCCGCGGCGCACGGCGTTCCGGTACTGGAGATCCGGGCGGTGTCGAACCCCGTGGGCCCCCGAGACCGAGCCTCCTGGCGCATCGGCGAGGCGCTGAAGGCCCTGACGGAGGCATTCGGGAAGCTCGGACCGGTACTGGAGAGTTGGAACCCACATGAGCACCCAAGTGACCCCGGAAACTGAACGTCGGCTGCAGATCGCGTACTCGCCCTGCCCGAACGACACCTTCGTCTTCGACGCCTGGGCCCATGGCCGGGTGCCGGGCGCGCCCGCGCTCGACGTGACCTTCGCGGACATCGACATCACCAACGGCATGGCCGAGCGCGGCGAGTTCGACGTGCTGAAGGTGTCGTACGCCGTGCTGCCGTACGTCCTCGACGAGTACGCGCTGCTGCCGTGCGGGGGCGCGCTGGGCCGGGGCTGCGGCCCGCTGGTGCTGACACGGGAGGCGGGGGCGGATCTGACCGGGCGTACGGTCGCCGTCCCGAGCGAGCGGTCGACGGCGTACCTGTTGTTCCGCCTGTGGGCGGCGGACACGATCCCCGGCGGAGTCGGACGGGTGGTCGTGATGCCGTTCCACGAGATCATGCCCGCCGTGCGGGACGGGAAGGTCGACGCCGGGCTGGTCATCCACGAGGCGCGCTTCACGTACCAGAACTACGGGCTGCACAAGCTCGCGGACATGGGCGAGCACTGGGAGTCGACGACCGGCCTGCCGATCCCGCTGGGCGCGATCATCGCCAAGCGCTCGCTGGGGACAGAGACGCTGGAACTCCTGGCCCAGGCCGCCCGGACGTCCGTACGAGCCGCCTGGGACGACCCGGAGGCCTCCAGGGCCTATGTCCTGGAACACGCCCAGGAGATGGACCCGAAGGTCGCCGACCAGCACATCGGCCTGTACGTCAACGAGTTCACCGCCGACCTCGGCGAGGACGGCTATGCGGCGGTCAGGGGACTGTTGACGCGCGCGGCGGCCGAGGGACTGGTGCCGCCCCTCGGCCCGAACGCACTCGTTTTCCCCTAGAACTCTGCGAAATCTCCAGAGCCGCCTTACACGTCACACGTCCAACTGGTCGGCGACCGCCCGCAGCAGGCCCGCGATCTTCTTGCCCGAGGTCTTCTCCGGGTAACGGCCCCTTTCCAGCATCGGGGTGATGTTCTCCAGGACGGTCGTCAAGTCCTGGACGATGGAGGCCAGTTCGTCGGGCTTCTTGCGCTGCGCCGCCGCTACCGACGGGGTCGGGTCCAGGATCACGACCGAAAGTGCCTGGTCACCGCGTTGCCCGGCGACAACTCCGAACTCGACGCGCTGGCCCGGCTTGAGGGAATCGACTCCGGCGGGCAGGACCGAGGAATGGACGAAGACGTCACCGCCGTCGTCGCGGGAGAGAAAGCCGAAGCCCTTCTCACTGTTGAACCACTTGACCTTGCCGGTGGGCACGTCTGTTCCTCGTCCTCGTACTCGTCGGAAAACTGCTTCGGGCTGCTGGAGGAAAACGAGCGCTGATAGCACTTGGGCGGGTCGCTGACCCGCCGGTACCAAGGCTAGTGGGCGACAGTCAGGTGACAAGACGTCGCCGACTTGTTCCTTCGGGCAGGGAACTACCCTGGTCGAGTGCGTGACAAAACCCAAACGAATTCCGCCGCGGCCGGAGATCGGCTGATCCGTGTCGGTGCCATCGTGTTCTTCGTCGGTGCGGTGGCCACTTTGGTCACCGTGGCCCCATTCCTCCTCGGTACGACGCCATTCCCGACGTACATGTTCGGTTTGAGCATGCTGATGGGCGTCGGCTTCCTCGTCGCGGCCGCGGGCGTCCTCCAGTCGGTGGCCGAGGGCCGCCGTCAGGCGCGCGCGTCCACACCGCTGTAGGCGGCCAGCCAGGCCGGGAAGTGGGTGAGGTCGTCGAGGACGACGTCCGCGCCCGCCTCGCGCAGCTCAGCGGCGTCGCAGGGCCCGGTGGGCACGGCCACGGACAGGGCACCGGCGGTGCGTGCGCCGCGGACGTCCCCCACGTGGTCGCCGACGTACACGCTCGCGCCGTGCTCGCGCAGCGCCACCGCCTTCTGCTCGGCCCAGAGGTTCCCGATGACCGCGTCGGGCTCGATCCCGAGGTGCGCGAGGTGCAGTTTGGCGTTCGGTTCGTACTTGGCGGTGACGACGATCGCCCGCCCACCGGACTCCCGTACGGCCGCTATCGCCTCGCGGGCGCCGGTCATCGCGGGGGTCGCGGTGATGGCGATGGCCGGATACATCGCACGGTAGAGGTCGCTCATCTCCGCGATGCGATCGGCCGGAAACCAGTGCACGAGTTCGTCCGCGAGCGGCGGTCCGAGACGCGTGATGGCCAGATCGGCGTCGATGAACGTGCCCGTCCGCTCGGCGAGCGCCAGATAGCAGGCGTGGATGCCGGGCCGGGAGTCGATGAGGGTCATGTCGAGGTCGAACCCGACGGTGAGCGGGCCGGGGGGTGTGGATGTCATATGCACCATTGTGCGGGAGCCCTCAGCGGGGGCGCTGGGACCGCCAGACCAGGAAGAGGGCGGAGGCGACGGCGGCTCCCCGGACGACCCAGGGCCAGGTCTGGCCGATGGCCTCGTTCATGTGCCCCTCGACGATGGGATCGCCCCAGCGGCCCTGCGTACGCCCCCACAGCCACCCGGCACCGGCGGCGACCGCCGCGCCCGGGAGGTAGACGACCGCCCACTTGGTCTCGGCCTGGGAGAGCCGGCGCGAGGCGTAGGCGATGGCCCACCCGATGAGCAGGGCGTAGAGGTTGCCGAGGACCGCTCCCGCGACGAGGAGGCCGGCGGCGAGGAGGAGCAGCGGGTTGGTCCAGCGGCCGGAGGGAACGGGGAGGCGCAGCCGGAGACGCCGCCGGGGAGCGCCCTTCTCGGCCTCCTCCGACTCGGCCGCCTGCTCGACGGGCTCGTCGGCGGGCTTGGCCTGCGGCTTGTCCAGTCTTGGTCGCGCCGGCTTGAACAGGTCGGGGATCTCGACCCCGCCGACGAACCCGGCCGGAAGGCTGTCGGTGTCCGCGAGCGAGCCCCTGCCACTGCCGGCCAACCACCAGTCCGTGTCGCCGGGTCCGTCGGTGCCGGTGAGCTGGGGCGGGGCGGGGTCTCCTTCGGAGGGAAAGGGAGCGAACACCTCAGGCGAGGTCTCCGTCCCCACCCCCGTCTCCGCGGGGCGCGGGCGCGGTACGAGGCGGCCGAGCCCCTTGCCCTTGCGCTGGGGCTCGTCGCGATCACGCTGTACGGGGACGGAGGCGCGCGGGGCTTCGGGGGCGCCGCCGCCGATGCCGGCGACGACCTCGTCGGGGGTGCCGATGCGGTCGAGGATGCGGCGTACGGAGGCGGGGCTGTCGACCGGGGCCTTGGCGCGGCGGCGGTCGATCTCGTCCCGCAGCCCCGAGACGAGGCGCATACGGTCGCCGGACGGCAACTGGCGCTGCTGGGCCAGGTCTCCGACCTTGCTCAGATACTCGTAGACGACCTGATCGCTCTCGATACCCACGAACCCAGACGTTACCGGCCGGACCACCTTTCCTCGCCCCCGCCGCCCCTACCCGTCCCATCCTCGGGGGCTCCGCCCCCGAACCCCCCTTGTCCTCAAACGCCGGACGCCGCAGGCTCGTTGAGGTGATCCGGCCCAAGGCCCCGCGCATGGC
>NZ_JBSFDA010000198.1:0-17952 GCF_053593675.1 Streptomyces sp. NPDC002156
GGCTGAGTCAGTCAGCCCGTCCGGCGTTTGAGGACGAGGCCCGTTCAGGCCGATAGCGGGGGTCTGGGGGCGCAGCCCCCAGGGATGGGAATGGGTAGGGGCGGCGGGGGCGATCACTCGTTTGGACCACCCGGGCCCAGCAGCCGCCGCTCAGTGCACGGCAGGCACGCACCCACCGCCCGGCGTACCCTGCGCTACCACTTGGGCGGGCTGGCCAGCAGGCGTGCGAGGACGTCGTCCAGGACCCGGGCCGTCGCCGGTACGTCCAGCTGGGAGTTGTCGATGATCGGGAGGCCGGAGCCGTACCAGCCCGCCATCCGACCGTGGATGCGGGCAACCTCCTCGTCCGTCAGGCGACGGTTGCCGGAGCGTTCGGCATTGCGCTCCAGGACGATCTCCAGGCCGGGGAGGAGGACGACCGGCAACAGACCGGGCCCTACGTGCCGCTTCCAGCCGCCCAGGCCCACCACCGGCCGGTCCGGGAACACCGCGTCGTCGAGGATGCACGAGATCCCGTTGGCCAGGAAGTTGCGGGCGGCGAAGCCGCAGGTACGGCGGGCGAGACGATACTGCGCCTCGGAGTGGTCGTTCCACCCCGACTGCGGATCGGCGAAGCCCGAACGCACCCACTCGCGGACGTCATCGAGGCTGATGTGCGCGGTGGGCACCCGGCGATGGTCCGCCCAGTACTTCGCGACGCTGGTCTTCCCCGCGCCCGCGGGGCCGATCAGCAGCACGGCAAGGGGCGCGGAGGCCGGATCGAGCGGGCCCGTGGCGGGCGGCGGGCCCGGCGTCGGGACGAAGTCGCCCTGCGGCAACGGCACATGGCCGGTGGTGTCCGGCGGGGGCGGCACGGGGACGTGCTGCGGAACGGGAGCGTGCCGGGGAAGCGGCGGATGCGGTGCCTGCGGGCCGGGGCCCGACGGGGCTCCCCCCGTGTAGACCGGACCCGGGCCCGAGGGCGCACCCCCGGTGTAGACCGGGGCCGGGGCGGGCGGCCGGTTCGGGGGTGCGGAACCCGGGTGCGCGCCCGGGGGCTGTTGCCCCGCGTGCGGTGCGGCCGACGACCAGTCGGCGTCCGGTCCTTGCCCCGGCTGGTGGGGCGGCGGCAGCGGAGACCCCACTGCGTGCTGCATCCGGTGCCACTCCATCTCGTACAGGCAATTGGCGCTGGCTAGGGGCACGGACCCCGCTCTCCCCCACTGCCCGAAAGGCGTGGGGGGACCCCCAACCGAACGGTACCGTCCCGGGCCGCCGTTTGGTGAACGGCCCGGGGCGGTCTCAAGTGCCCGTCACCACAGGCGAATCGGGCCAAGCGCCCGAGTCGGGAGCTACTCCCCCACTTCGCCGTAGGCGGCGAGAAGGACGGCCGGGTCCGGTCCCTCCAGGACGGTCGGCTTGGCCAGTCCGTCCAGGACGATGAACCGCAGCAGATCACCCCGGGACTTCTTGTCGACCTTCATCGTCTCCAGCAGCTTGGGCCACTGGTCGTAGCGGTAGTGCAGCGGCAGGCCCACGGATTCGAGGACCGTACGGTGGCGGTCCGCCGTGGCGTCGTCCAAACGGCCCGCGAGACGGCCCAGTTCGGCCGCGAAGTGCATACCGACGGAGACGGCCGCGCCGTGCCGCCACTGGTAGCGCTCGTTCTTCTCGATCGCGTGCGCGAGCGTGTGACCGTAGTTCAGGATCTCGCGCAGGCCCGACTCCTTCAGGTCCGAGGAGACGACCTCCGCCTTCACCTTGATCGAGCGCTCGATCAGCTCGGCGGTGTGCGGACCGGCCGGAGTCCGGGCGGCCTGCGGGTCCGCCTCGATCAGCTCCAGGATCGTCGGGTCGGCGATGAAGCCGGCCTTGATGATCTCCGCGAGCCCGGACACGTAGTCGTTGACCGGGAGCGAGTCCAGCGCCGCCAGGTCGCAGAGCACACCGGCGGGCGGGTGGAAGGAGCCGACGAGGTTCTTGCCCTCGGCGGTGTTGATGCCGGTCTTGCCGCCGACCGCCGCGTCCACCATCGCCAGGACCGTCGTCGGGATCGCGATCCAGCGCACCCCGCGCAGCCAGGTCGCGGCCACGAACCCGGCCAGGTCGGTGGTCGCCCCGCCGCCGACACCGACGATGACGTCGGTACGTGTGAAGCCGGACTGGCCGAGCGCCTTCCAGCAGTAGGCGGCCACCTCGACGGTCTTGGCCTCCTCCGCGTTCGGCACCTGGATGGCGACCGTCTCGAAGCCCTGGCCCGCCAGGTCGGCGCGCAGCGCCTCACCTGTCTCGGCGAGCGCCTCGGGGTGGATCACCGCGACCCGCTTCACCCGGGGCCCGATCAGCCCGCCCAGCTCCTCCAGGAGCTGTCGCCCTATCAGGACCTCGTACGGATCGCTGCCCGCCGTGCCGCCGACCTGGATCCGCGTCACTGCCTCGCTGCTCATGCTTCCTTCAACTCCAGTGCGTCCAGGACGGCTTGGGTGACCTCTTCGGGCGTGCGGCCATCGGTGGGTACGACGGCCAGGGCGACCTCCGTGTACAGATGGCGGCGGGCCTCCATCAGCTCCCGCCACTGCCGGCGCGGATTGACCGCCAGCAGGGGGCGGGCCGCGTTCAGGCCGGTGCGCTGGACCGCTTCCTCGACGTCCATCGAGAGGTACACGACGCGGTGCCCGGCCAGCAGCTCGCGGGTGTCCTCGTCGAGGATCGAGCCGCCGCCGAGGGCGAGGACGCCGTCGTGCTCGGCCAGCGCCCGCTGGACCGCCTGCTTCTCGACGGCCCGGAAGACCGGCTCGCCCTCGTCGACGAAGATGTCGGCGATCGTGCGGCCCTGCTCGGCGACGATGTCGTCGTCGGTGTCCCGGTACGCGCAGCCGAGCCGCTCGGCCAGCAGCCGTCCGACGGTGGACTTGCCGACGCCCATCGGCCCGACCAGCACAATCTGCACCACGCTCACCGGACGATCAGGTGCTCGAGGTACGACTCCACATTGCGGCGCGTCTCGGGCACGCTGTCGCCGCCGAACTTCTCCACGACCGCGTCAGCCAGCACGAGGGCCACCATCGCCTCGGCGACGATCCCGGCCGCCGGGACCGCACACACGTCGGAGCGCTGGTGGTGGGCCTGCGTCGCCTCGCCGGTCACGACATCGACGGTCTGCAGGGCGCGCGGCACGGTCGCGATCGGCTTCATGGCCGCCCGTACGCGCAGCAGCTCACCGGTGGACAGACCGCCCTCGGTGCCACCGGAACGACCCGTGGCACGCCGGATGCCGTCGTCGGTGGCGATGATCTCGTCGTGCGCCTTCGAGCCCGGCACGCGCGCGAGGTCGAAGCCGTCGCCGACCTCGACGCCCTTGATGGCCTGGATGCCCATCAGGGCGGCGGCAAGGCGCGCGTCGAGGCGCCGGTCCCAGTGCACATGCGAACCGAGGCCCACGGGCACGCCGTACGCCAGCACCTCGACCACACCACCGAGGGTGTCACCGTCCTTGTGGGCCTGGTCGATCTCCGCGACCATCGCCTTCGACGCGTCCGCGTCCAGGCAGCGCACCGGGTCCGCGTCCAGCTTCTCGACGTCGGAGGGCTTGGGGTAGACGCCGTACGGGGCCTTCGCCGCCGCCAGTTCGACGACGTGCGAGACGATCTCGATCCCGGCCGCAGCCTTCAGGAACGACCGGGCCACCGCGCCCAGCGCCACCCGGGCCGCCGTCTCCCGCGCGGAGGCGCGCTCCAGGATCGGACGGGCCTCGTCGAAGCCGTACTTCTGCATGCCCGCGAGGTCGGCGTGGCCGGGACGCGGCCGGGTCAGCGGGGCGTTGCGGGCGAGACCGGCCAGGATCTCCGGATCCACCGGGTCGGCCGCCATCACCTGCTCCCACTTCGGCCACTCGGTGTTGCCGACCATCACGGCAACCGGCGAGCCGAGCGACAGCCCGTGCCGCACGCCGCCGAGGAAGGTGATCTCGTCCTGCTCGAACTTCATCCGGGCACCGCGCCCATAGCCGAGCCGCCGCCGCGCCAGGTGGTCCGCCACCAACTCGGTGGTGATCGGCACGCCGGCCGGCAGGCCCTCCAGCGTCGCGACGAGTGCGGGACCGTGGGACTCCCCCGCGGTCAACCAGCGCAACCTGCTCAACGGTGCTCCTCATACTCGCGCCCTGGTACTGCCCTGCGTACGCGCGTCCTCGCGTACGTCGACGGCGTGACCGGGTGCGCGGCCCTGGCCCGCCACTCCCGATCCTCCCACGTCCGGGCCGGACACCTGGTCGGCGGTCCAGCAGACGGACGCGGAACGCAACAGGTTCAGCGGTCGGCGAGCGCCTTCTCGCCCGCCCTGCGCATGGCGCCCAGCGGACCCGGGACGCGCCCGGTCATCTGCTCCACCTGAAGCACCGCCTGGTGCACCAGCAGGTCGAGTCCGCTGACGACCGCCCCGCCGTACGCCGACCAACGGGCCGCCAGATCGGTTGGCCAGGGGTGGTAGAGCACGTCGAAGAGGGTCGCGGGCCGTTCCGGTACGGCACCGGACAGCGCGTCCGTCGCGCCGGCCGGGGTGGTGGCGATCACCAGCGGGGCGTGCAGCGCCCGGGCCGCGTCCGCCCAGTCCGCCGTACGGACCTCGATGTCGAGGCGTTCGCCCCACTGCCGCATCTCGGCGGCCCTGGCCTCGTTACGGACGTAGACGACGACCTCGCCGGTGCAGATCCGGGCGAGCGCGGCAAGGGCGGAGGAGGCGGTGGCGCCGGCGCCGAGGATCGCGGCGGAGTCGACCTGTTCGATGCCGTGCTCACGCAGGGCGCCCACGATCCCGGGGATGTCGGTGTTGTCGCCGACGCGCCGCCCGTCCGCGCCGAACACGACGGTGTTGACAGCCTCGACCGACGCGGCCGTCTCGCTGATCTCGTCGAGCAGCGGAATGACCGCCCGCTTCAGCGGCATCGTCAGCGACAACCCTGCCCACTCGGGGCCGAGGCCGCCCAGGAATTCCGGCAGCGCCGCCTCGTCGGTCTCGAAGCGGTCGTACGTCCAGTCGGTGAGCCCCAACTCGCCGTAGGCGGCGCGGTGCAGCACCGGGGAGAGGGAGTGAGCGATGGGGGAACCGAGCACGGCGGCCCGGCGTGGCCCTCCGTGCTCAGCTGCCGCTGTTGCGTTGTGCATTGAATTGCCGGACCAACTCTTCGTGTTCGGACAAGGTCTTGGTGAACTTCGTCGTCTTGCCGTCGAGGGAGATGAAGAACATCCATCCACCGCTGTCGGGACTCAGCGCCGCCTTCAGCGCGTCGTCGCTGGGATTTCCGATCGGCCCGGGCGGCAGCCCCTTGTAGAAGTACGTGTTGTACGGGTCGTCGTAGTTCCGGATCTCCGACGTCGAAATATCGATCTTGCTCTGGTTCTTGAGGTAGTTGTACGTCGAGTCGAATTCGAGCTTCTGGTTGGTGATGTCGTTCGACGTCTTGAGGCGGTTGTAGACGACGGCGGCCATCTTCTTGAAGTCGTCGTGCGTCACACCCTCGGCCTGAACAAGGCTCGCGACCGTGATGACCTGCAGCGGACCGTCGAGGTCCAGTTCCTTGGCCTTGGCTTCGAGGTCGAGCGTGCCGTACTTCGCGTTGGCCTGCGCCACCATTTCCTTCAGGACGTCCGCAGGTTTCATGCCCTTGGCGGCGGGATAGGTCGCCGGGTAGAGAAAACCTTCCAGCGGGTCCTTGATGTCCTCGTTGTCGTTCGCCCAGTCCGGAAGTCCGAGGCTCTTGTATTCCGCCTTGGCAACCTTCGCCGTGGTGCCCTTGGCAAGGCCGAGCTGTTTGTCGATCGCCGCGTAGACCTGGACGTTGCGCCATCCCGTCGCGACGATCAGATTGTTCTGGCTCTTGGGGTCGAGCATCAGCGCGACGGCGCTCTTGGCGGACATCTCCTTGTTCAGGACATACACGCCGGCCTGGATCGTCTTCCCCTTGGGATTCTCTGACTGGGCGGCAACAAAGGCGTCGACACTCTTGACGACACCTTTCTCCTTCAGCGCCTGGGCGATTTGGTAGCCGCCCGCGCCCTTGGGGATCTCGACGGTCACCGTCGCGCTCGTGCCGTCGCCGGCGAAGTCGGGCGCCGCGCCGAAACGATTTTGGTAGAACTGGTACCCGAAATACCCGATTCCGGCGATGCCACCACCGAACACCAGGACGACCACCAGGCAGGCCATCCCGCTGCGGCCCTTCTTGGTCTTGCCGCTCTTCCCGCCCTTGTCGCCGTCCCGGCCCTTCCGGTCACCGCGGCCCCGACGCCCCTCCGCCTCGTCGTCGGGCTCGTCGTCATCGTCACCGCCCGCGAAGAAGGCGTGCTCACCCTGGTCGGGACCGGGGTCCCAGCCGGTCTGCGGTTCCGGCTCGGGCTCGGGTTCCGGCTCGGGACGGCGCCTGGCCGGCGGTTCCGGCGGCGGATACGCGTCAGGAGTGCCGTAGTAGTCGGGCTGCTGGCCGCCGTACGCGGCTGCCTGCTGGGCGTACGGGTCCATGGGGTCGGCGGTGTAGGGCACTTGCGCCTGCTGACCGGCGTCCCAACCGCCGCCCGCGTACTGCTGCTGACCCTGATCGACGTACTGCTGGTGGGCCTGCCCGCCGTACTGCTGCTGCGGGTAGTGCTGCTGCTGGTACTGCTGGTTCTGGGCGTGCTGCTGGTACTGCTGTTGCGCGTACTGCTGCTGCGCCTGGTCGTACGCGGCCTGCTGGCCGTCGGTGCCCCAGTCGCCGTACTGCGGCTGCTGCTGCGACTGCTGCTGGGGGTAGTGCTGATGCTGGCCGTCGTAGGAGGACTGGTCGGCCTGGGCCTGCTGTCCTTCCCATCCGCCGTCCCCGTACAACGGGTCCTCCGGATGCCACGGTTCGGAGCCTGGGCCCCGGCCATACTCAGTCATCGATCCCCTAGAGCCGCGAGGCGGCCGATCACGCGGCGCCCACATCACCGCTACCGTTCCGCCTCTTATCGTGCGGCTACTGTTCGAACAGAGCCACAATCGCGCGGAACGTTACCGTATCGCGATCAGATGACCACTTCGACGCCCTCGCCGGGTGCTTTACCTGACACCCGTTCGGATTCGAGGGCCTGTTGCAGGATGATCACGGCCGCAGCCTGGTCAATGACCGATCTGCCCTTTTTCGATTTCACGCCCGAGGCACGCAGTCCCTGACTGGCCGTCACCGTCGTCATCCGCTCGTCCACCAGCCGTACCGGGACGGGGGCGATCAGGCGGGCGAACTCCTGAGCGAAGCCACGGACCTTCACGGCGGCGGGGCCCTCGCCCCCCTTGAGGGAGCGAGGGAGACCGACGACGACCTCGATGGGTTCGTACTCGTCGACGAGTTGCTTCAGCCTGCGATGAGCTGCGGGAACGTCCCGGCCGGGGACCGTCTCCACCGGGGTGGCGAGGATCCCGTCGGGGTCGCACGAGGCGACCCCGATCCGGGCGTCCCCGACATCGATCGCGAGTCGACGGCCGCGGCGCAGGGTGCTTCCGTCGTCGCTCACTTGGCCGTTTCCGCCACAAGGCGTTCGACGGCGTCGACGGCCTCGCCGATGGCGGCCGGGTTCTGACCGCCGCCCTGGGCGACGTCCGGCTTGCCGCCACCGCCGCCGCCGAGGGTCTTGGCGGCCGTACGGACGAGGTCGCCGGCCTTGAGACCGCGCTCGCGGGCGGCCTCATTGGTGGCGATGACCGTCAGCGGCTTGCCGTTGGCCGTCGTGAAGAGGGCGACCACGGCGGCCCGGCCGCCCTGGATGCGGCCGCGCACGTCGAGGACCAGCTTGCGCAGGTCGTCGGCGCCCGTGCCGTCCGGCACCTGACCGGTGACCAGGGCGACGCCGTTGACGTCCTTGGCGCCCTGGGCCAGCCCGGCGGCGGCCTGGAGGACCTTCTCGGCGCGGAACTTCTCGATCTCCTTCTCGGCGTCCTTCAGCTTGCCGAGCATGGCGGAGATCTTCTCGGGAAGCTCCTCCGGACGTCCCTTGACCAACTCCTGGAGCTGGGCGACGACCGTGTGCTCCCGGGCGAGGAAGTTGTAGGCGTCCACGCCGACCAGGGCCTCGATACGGCGCACGCCCGAACCGATGGACGACTCGCCGAGCAGCTTGACCAGGCCGAGCTGCGAAGTGTTGTGGACGTGCGTGCCGCCGCACAGCTCCTTGGAGAAGTCGCCGATGGTCACGACGCGCACGCGCTCGCCGTACTTCTCGCCGAACTCGGCGATGGCACCCTGCTTCTTGGCCTCGTCGAGGCTGAGGATCTCTGCGTGCACGTCCAGGTCGCGGGCGAGCACCTCGTTGATCTGCTGCTCGACGTCGGTCATCACGGCCGTCGGTACGGCGGACGGGGAGCCGAAGTCGAATCGGAACCGGCCGGGCTGGTTCTCTGAACCGGCCTGGGCGGCCGTCGGGCCGAGAGCGTCACGCAGGGCCTGGTGGGTGAGGTGGGTGGCCGAGTGGGCGCGGGCGATGGCCGTGCGGCGGCGCACGTCGATGGCGGCCTGGGCCTTGGCGCCGACGGTCACCTCGCCGACCTGGACGACGCCCTTGTGGACGTACACGCCAGGAACGGGCTTCTGGCAGTCGCGGATCTCGATGACGGCACCGGTGTCGATCCTGATACGCCCGGTGTCGCCGATCTGGCCGCCGCCCTCGGCGTAGAACGGGGTGCGGTCGAGGACGATCTCGACCTCGTCGCCCTCGGTGGCAGCAGGCGACGAAACACCGTCGACAAGGATGCCGACGACCGTCGACTCGCCCTCGGTGCGGTCGTACCCGACGAACTCGGTCTCACCGGCGGCGTCGGCGATCTCGCGGTAGGCGCCCATGTCGGCGTGGCCGGTCTTCTTGGCCCTGGCGTCGGCCTTGGCGCGGTCCCGCTGTTCCTTCATCAGGCGCCGGAAGCCGTCCTCGTCCACGGAAAGGCCCTGTTCGGCGGCCATTTCGAGGGTGAGGTCGATCGGGAAGCCCCAGGTGTCGTGGAGCAGGAAGGCCTTGTCGCCGGACAGGACCTGGCCACCGGCGGCCTTGGTCTCCGTGACGGCGGTGTCGAGGATGTTGGTGCCGCCCTTGAGGGCCTTGAGGAAGGCGGCCTCCTCGGCGAGGGCCACGGTCTCGATGCGCTTGCGGTCGCTGACCAGCTCCGGGTACTGCTGGCCCATCATGGCGATCACGACGTCGATGAGGTCCTGCACGACCGGCCCGGTGGCGCCCAGCAGCCGCATGTTGCGGATGGCGCGGCGCATGATGCGGCGCAGCACATAGCCGCGGCCCTCGTTGCCGGGCGAGACACCGTCGCCGATGAGCATCACGGACGTACGCATGTGGTCGGTGACCACGCGCAGGGAGACGTCGGAGGCGTGGGCGGCGCCGTACTCGATGCCCGTCAGCTCGGTGGCCTTCTTGATGACGGCCATGGAGGTGTCGATCTCGTACATGTTCTGCACGTCCTGCAGAATCATGGCGAGCCGCTCCAGGCCGAGGCCCGTGTCGATGTTCTTGCTCGGCAGGTCGCCGAGGATCTCGAAGTCCTCCTTCGAGGTGCCCTCACCGCGCTCGTACTGCATGAAGACGAGGTTCCAGATCTCCACGTACCGCTCGTCGTTGACGGCCGGGCCGCCCTCGACGCCGAACTCGGGACCGCGGTCGTAGTTGATCTCGGAGCAGGGTCCACAGGGCCCGGGGACGCCCATGGACCAGTAGTTGTCCTTCTTGCCGAGGCGCTGGATGCGCTCGGCGGGGACGCCGATCTTGTCGCGCCAGATCGTCTCGGCCTCGTCGTCGTCCAGGTAGACCGTGATCCACAGACGCTCCGGGTCGAGCCCGTAACCGCCCTTGTCCTGGGGCGAGGTGAGCAGCTCCCAGGCGTAGGTGATCGCGCCTTCCTTGAAGTAGTCGCCGAAGGAGAAGTTGCCGCACATCTGGAAGAAGGTGCCGTGCCGGGTGGTCTTGCCGACCTCTTCGATGTCGGGCGTGCGGACGCACTTCTGGACGCTGGTGGCGCGGGCCCACGGCGGCTTGACCTCGCCGAGGAAGTACGGCTTGAAGGGGACCATGCCGGCGGGGACCAGGAGGAGAGTCGGGTCGTCCGCGATGAGCGACGCCGAAGGGACAACGGTGTGACCGCGCTCCTCGTAGAAGCTCAGCCAGCGGCGACGAATTTCAGCCGACTCCATCAGTGGTCCTCATTCCGGTTGTACGGGTGCGTGTTGTCCAGCATCCCGTAGTGCTTCTCATCGTGCTTCAGGTTTTCCGGCCCACGGTCGAGGGCGGCGACCCGCCGCTGCGGGGGCAACGCGCGGCCCGGGGATTCGGCGATCCCGAGGGCCTCGCCCAGCTCGGCCTCACGCTGGACCATCCCGGCCCGTACGTCGAGGGCGAAGTCCTTGACCCGGTGTCCGGCCTCGATCGCCTTGTTGGCGGCCTGCGCGGCGAGGTGCTCGGGGGTCAGCTGGCGGAGCTTGCGGTTGACCTTGGTGGTGGCCCACACACCGGCCGCGGCACCCGCGGTGAACCAGAACGTACGGCGGAACATCGCGGGGTTCAGCCCTTCTGCCTGCGGCGCTTGGAGCCCTTCGGGGCCGGTACCGTGCGGCCGACGACGACCGTGCGCCGGACCCGTTCGGGCGCGGGCGCCTCGTCGGTCCTGGTGCGGGTCATCGCCCGGCGTACGCCGTATCCGAACGCGGCGACCTTGACGAGCGGGCCGCCGAACGTCGAGGCGACGGTGGTGGAGAGCGCCGACGCGTTGGAGGTGACCTCCTGGACGTCGGTGGCGATGGCGTCGACCCGGTCGATCTGCGTCTGCGCGGAGCGCACGGCCTGGGAGGCGTCGGCCAGCAGCGGCACGGCCTGTTCCGTCACCTCCGCGACCAGCTTGGTGGTCGCCCTGAGCGTCTGGGCCAGCCTCACCAGCGCCACGGCGAGGAAGGAGACCAGGATCGCCCAGAAGACGCCCACCAGGATCCCGGCAACCTCTCCACCGGTCACACCGCACCGCTCTCTGCGCTCGTAGATCGACTGTGTTCTGGGGGTACGTCACACACGTTCTGGATACTTCGAAAGTCGCTCCGACCCTATCGCGCCGAAGGCGGCCCTCCGTACGCGAGGTCGTACGCGAAGGCCCGCCGCTCCCCCGCCGGTGAGGGCGGGGAAACGACGGGCCGAAGGCGCGAAGCCGGTGCTGCGTGGTACTACAGCCGCTGGATCAGCGGGCGTAGTACTCGACGACGAGCTGCTCGTCGCAGATCACCGGGATCTCCTTGCGGTTCGGCTCGCGGTCCAGGCGGAACGCCAGGGCGCCGAGGTTCACCTGAAGGTAGCGCGGGGTCTCGCCGTCGGGGGCGAAGCCACCGGCGCGGGAGACCTCGAACAGCGTCTTGCTGCGGCTGCGCTCGCGGACCATCACGACGTCGTCGGGACGGACACGGAACGAGGGCTTGTCGACCTTCTGGCCGTTGACCTCGATGTGGCCGTGGACGACCATCTGGCGGGCCTGGTAGATCGTGCGGGCGATGCCCGAACGCAGGACCAGCGCGTCGAGGCGACGCTCCAGCTCGATGATCAGGGCCTCACCGGTCTTGCCCTGGACCTTGGAGGCACGCTCGTAGGCGCGGACGAGCTGGCGCTCGGACACGTCGTACTGCGCGCGCAGACGCTGCTTCTCCAGCAGACGGACCTTGTAGTCCGAGTTCTGCTTGCGGCCACGACCGTGCTCACCCGGCGGGTAGGGACGGGCCTCGAAGTACTTGACGGCCTTCGGGGTCAGCGCGATGCCGAGGGCACGCGACTTCTTGACCTTGGGGCGGGACTGGTTCGCCACTTCTTTTCCTTTTCCTTTTCGGCTGCCTCAGGGTTACGGGAGGTCGCATCCGCAGCCGGGGATTCCCGTCTCGTCCACTCGTCGCCGAGGGACTTGCCGGGCAGCCGTTCCCCTAGTTCTGGGCACATACGTGCAGCACACGAACGGCCCACCGACCGGTCCCGGGACTCCGGGTGGTGGTGGGCTGCCCGCGACACCTACGAAGGTGCGCGACGCTCCTGGATCATGAAGATCCGGCTGGTTGTCCCGCCTGAGGCGCCGACCGAAGCCGGACACGGGACTCAGCACTGCGCAGGATTCTACAGCGTGCTCAGGACCGCTTGCGACCGAGGTGTTTCCTGGTCCACTCGACGGCGTCCGCGTACCGGGCCTCGGCTCCGTGCCGGGTCGGTTCGTAGTACCGGCGGTCCTTCAGCTCCTCCGGGGCGTACTGCTGTTCGGCGATGCCTTCCGGCAGGTCGTGCGGGTACACGTACCCCTGCGCGTGGCCGAGTTTGGCGGCGCCCTTGTAGTGCCCGTCCCGCAGATGCATCGGCACGGGTCCCGCATGGCCCTTGCGTACGTCTTCCATGGCGGCGCCGATCGCCGTCGTCGCGGCGTTGGACTTGGGGGCCAGGGCGAGGGCGATGGTGGCGTGGCTGAGGGTGAGGGCGGCCTCCGGGAAGCCGATCATGGCGACGGCCTGGGCGGCGGCGACGGCTATCGGCAGGGCGTTGGGGTCGGCGAGGCCGATGTCCTCGCTGGCGGAGATCATCAGACGGCGGGCGATGAAGCGGGGGTCCTCGCCGGCCTCGATCATGCGGGCGAGGTAGTGCAGGGCCGCGTCGACGTCGGAGCCTCGGATCGACTTGATGAGGGCGCTGGCCACGTCGTAGTGCTGGTCGCCGTCGCGGTCGTATTTCACGGCCGCGCGGTCGACGGTCTCCTCCAGTGTCTGGAGCGCGATCTCCGCGTCGCCCTTGTCGAGCGCGGCTCCGGCGGCGGCCTCCAGGGCGGTCAGGGCCCGGCGGGCGTCTCCGCCGGCGATCCGCAGCAGGTGTTCCTCGGTGTCCTCGGGGAGGGTGACGGCGCTCTTGAGACCACGCTCGTCGGCGACCGCGCGGCGCAGCAGGCTGCGCAGGTCGTCGTCCGTGAGGGGTTCGAGGGTGAGGAGGAGGGAGCGGGAGAGAAGAGGCGAGATGATGGAGAAGTACGGGTTCTCCGTGGTCGCCGCGATCAGGGTCACCCAGCGGTTCTCGACGGCGGGGAGCAGGGAGTCCTGCTGGGCCTTGCTGAAGCGGTGGATCTCGTCAAGGAATAGGACGGTCTCCTTGCCGAAGCCGCCGGTGGCGCGGCGGGCCCCGTCGATGACCGCGCGGACCTCCTTGACGCCCGCGGTGATCGCCGACAGCTCGACGAAGCGCTTGTTGGTGGCCTTGGAGACGACGTACGCGAGGGTCGTCTTTCCGGTGCCGGGCGGTCCCCAGAGGATCACGGACGAAGGCCCGGCCGGTCCGCCGTCGCTCTCGCCGACGAGCCTGCGCAGCGGCGACCCCGGCTTCAGCAGATGCTGCTGGCCCACGACCTCGTCGAGGACACGCGGGCGCATCCGCACGGCCAGGGGGCTTCCGGACGGGTCCTTCTCCTGGCGTGCTTCTGCTGCGGCGGTGAACAGGTCGGGCTCCACGTCCAAAACCCTATGTCACGGCACTGACAGCCGGACCGGCGCCGTCAGCTGGTCCAGAAGTCCCACCAGCGGGTCAGGATCAGCATGCCGATGATGCCGATGTGCAGGACCGGCACGACCCAGGTGAACTCGCCGAAGAAGCTCTTGAGCCACTTCGGGGCCGGGATGAAACCGTTCCGCACATTGAACGAGGTCACGTACCAGAACATGATGATCGTCGCGACCCAGGCGAGGGAGCACCACAGGCACAGCGCGTTGATCCGGTACAGGGACTGGAACTGCAGCCAGGTGCAGAATCCGACGCCGAAGAGGGTGCCCGCGTTGAAGGTGAGCCAGTACCAGCGCGGGAAGCGGGCCCGGCCGAGCAGGCTCATGCCGACGCAGATGACGATGCCGTAGGCGACGAGGCCGATCATCGGGTTGGGGAACCCGAAGGCGGCGGCCTGCTTGCTCTCCATGACGCTGCCGCAGGACACCACGGGGTTGAGGCTGCACCCGGGGGTGAACGTCTTGCCCTCGGCCTTGGCTTCGAGCAGCTTGAACTTGTCGATCGTGATGACCCATGCGGCGAGCAGTCCGGCCGCGCCGGTGAGCAACAGCATCACGGCGAACGCACGGCTGGCGCCCACCGAGCGCGCGGCCTCGGCAGGCTCGGGCTGGTCGGTGGAGACGCCGTCCTTCATCATCGTCTTGGTCATCACGCCGTTCCGTTGCTTCGAGGGGGGTTGGCGGGCACGGTCATTGTGCCGCACGCGGGCGCGTGTCCACCGTTCGGTGGACATAAGGAGGTACGCCTGGTCGTCCCGGAGGGCTCGGTTCGGGACGAGGCTCGACGGCATGACAACACACGCGAAAGACCTCGCGGTGGCCGTACGGGGACTGCGCAAGCGGTACGGGGACGTGACCGCCGTGGACGGCATCGATCTCGGCATCCGCCAGGGCGAGGTGTTCGGCCTGCTGGGGCCCAATGGCGCGGGCAAGAGCACCACCGTGGAGATCCTCCAGGGCAACCGGACCCGGGACGCGGGCGAGGTCTCCGTACTGGGCTCGGATCCGGCGACGGGCACGCGCGCGTGGCGCTCACGTGTCGGAATCGTCTGGCAGGACGAATCGGCACCCGCCGAGTTGACGGTCCGCGAAACCGTACGTCATTTCGCCCGTTACTACCCGGCGCCGCGGGACCCGGAGCAGGTGATCGGGCTGGTCGGTCTGGAGCGGAAGGCGGGCAGCCGGATCAAGGAGCTGTCGGGCGGCCAGCGACGCCGTCTCGACGTGGCGCTCGGTGTGATCGGCGGCCCGGAACTGCTGCTCCTGGACGAGCCGACGACGGGTTTCGACCCGGCGGCCCGCCGCCAGTTCTGGGACCTGATCCGCACCCTCGCCGACGAGGGAACGACGATCCTCCTCACCACGCACTACCTGGAGGAGGCCGAGGTGCTGGCAGACCGGCTGGCGATCGTCTCGGCGGGCCGGGTGGTCGCCGAGGGCGAGCCGGCCGCACTGCGGGAGCGCCACGGCACCGAGGCGACCGTCGAGTGGACGGAGGCTGACGGCACCCCTCACGTCACCCGCACGAAGACGCCGACCCGCACGGTCACGGAACTCACGCACCGCTTCGACGGCGAGATCCCCGGCCTGCGGGTGAGCCGCCCGACCCTGGAGGACGTCTACCTCCGGCTGACCGGACAGGAGGACACGCGATGACGACGGCGACCGTACGAACCCGCGCGGAGAGGGAATCCGACATCCGCCTCCCCTCGGCCTGGAGTCTGGGCCTGCAGCGGGGCGCGCTGGAGATCAAGCAGTTCTTCCGGATGCGCGACCAGGTGGTGTTCACGTTCGCCTTCCCGGTCGTCTTCCTGTTCCTGTTCGCGTCGATCTTCAGCGACGACATCGACGCGGCCGGCATCACCGCCTCGCAGCTGTACGTCCCGGCGATGATGGCCGCAGGCATCATGTCGACAAGTTTCCAGTCCCTGGGCATCTCGATCGCGATCGAGCGCGACGAACGGGTGCTGCGCCGGCTGCGCGGGACGCCGATGCCCCCGGCCGCGTACTTCCTCGGCAAGATCTGGCTGGTCCTGGTCACCGGCTTCCTGGAGACGGTGATCCTGCTCCTGGTCGGCACGACGCTGTACGACGTGGACCTCCCCTCGGACGTGGGCCGGTGGGCGGAGTTCGCCTGGATCTTCGTCCTCGGTCTGACGGCGTGCGCGCTGCTCGGCATCGCGATCAGCTCCGTCCCGAAATCGGGCAAGAGCGCGACCTCCGTGGTCGTACTCCCGTTCCTGGTACTGCAGTTCATCTCCGGGGTGTACATCGCGATCGACACGATTCCCGACTGGATGCTGAACATCGGCGCCCTGTTCCCGCTGAAGTGGATGTGCCAGGGTCTGCGCGGGGTGTTCCTGCCCGACTCGGCCCGCGTCCTCGAACAGACGGGGAGTTGGGAGTTCGGACGCGTCGCTCTGGTCCTGGGGGCGTGGTGCGTCGGAGGATTGCTGCTGTGCCTGCTGACCTTCCGCTGGAAGAACCGGCGCGACGGGTGAACGGTTCCGAGCCCCGCGGCGCGTACACCTGGGACCGCTCGTTCCGGCTCTGGGACACGTACTTCGCCGTCGTCTGGCTGGCCACCCTGGTGTTCGTGCTCGGCACGAACTACCCGGGGTGGCCGGTACGCGTGACGGCGGCCGCGCTGCTGCTCCCCCTGATACCGATGTACGTGGGCTGGGGCCGCGTGATCCTCCAGAGCGACCCGCCGGACGAACACCGGTCGCTGCGCTACCTGCTCGCGTCTCTTGCCCTGTTCCTCCCCTCGGCGATCCTGGTCGGCGAGACGCGCCTGATGGCCTTCGCGCTGGTCCCGCAGTGCTTCATGACCCTGCGGCTGCGTTGGGCGCTGGCGGCCGTGACCGTCATCAACATCGCGCCGGTGGTGGGCTGGGCGCTGCTGTGGTGGCCCAGCGACCACGACGTGTTCTTCAACACGGTGTTCGCGCTGGTGACGCTGGTCTTCTCGGTGGCGGTGGGCAGTTGGGTCATCAAGGTGATCGAACAGAGCCAGGAACGGGCGGAGTTGATCGCGGAGCTGGACGCGAGCCGCCACGAACTCACTCGCCTGTCGACGGCACACGGAGCCCTGGCCGAGCGAGAACGCATGGCGAGGGAGATCCACGACACGCTCGCGCAGGGCTTCACCAGTCTGCTGATGCTGGTCCAGGCGGTCGAGGCGGAGCTGGACGACGACGTCCCGCAGGCCCGCCGTCATCTGTCCCTGATGGCGGAGACGGCCCGCCAGAACCTCGCCGAGGCCCGCGCCCTGGTGGCCGGCGGCGCACCGGCCGACCTGGAGGGCGCCACACTCCCGGACGCCCTGCACCGCCTGGCCGACCGCAACGAGGCGACGCTGACCGTGACGGGTCCCGTACGCCCGCTCCCGGCCGGCCAGGAGGTGGTGTTGCTTCGCGCCTGCCAGGAGGCCCTGGCGAACGCGCGGAAGCACGCGGGCAGTGGGACGGCGGTCACCATCGAGCTGACGTACGAGGAGGAGCGGCTCGCTCTCGCCGTACGGGACGAGGGCTGCGGCTTCGACACGGACGCCGTCCGGGACGGCTACGGTCTGGCGGGGCTGAGCGCGCGGGCGGCGGAGGCGGGCGGGACGGTACGCATCCGCAGCGCACCGGGCGAGGGCACGACGGTGACGGTAGGACTGCCCGTACCTTCCCCTGCTGCCCTGAGGAGCGAGCCGTGATCCGCATCATCCTGGCCGACGACCATCCCGTAGTACGGGAGGGCCTGCGCGCGATGCTCAGCGCCGAACCCGACCTCGATGTGATCGCCGACGCGTCGAGCGGGCCCCAGGCGGAGGCGCTGGCGGCGGAGTTGCGGCCGGACATCGTGCTGATGGACCTGCGGATGCCGGGCGGTGGGGGCGTGGACTCGATCGTCCGGATGAGCGAGGCCGGGCTGCCGTGCCGCGTGATCGTCCTGACGACGTACGAGACGGACCGGGACATCCTGCGGGCGGTGGAGGCGGGAGCGGCGGGCTACCTGCTGAAGGATCTCCCGCGGGGTGAACTGGCGGACGCCGTACGGGCGGCGGCGCGCGGCGAGACGGTACTGGCGCCGTCGGTGGCGGCGAGGCTGGTGGACCAGCTCCGGGCGCGGCCTGAGCGGCCCCGGCTGTCGGAGCGGGAGACGGCGGTGCTGCGGCTGGTGGCGGAGGGGTGCACGAACGCGGAGATCGGGCGGCGGTTGTTCATCGGGGAGTCGACGGTGAAGACGCATCTGCTGCGGGCGTTCGGAAAGCTGGGGGTGGACGACCGCACGGCAGCGGTGACGAGCGCGATGCGGCACGGCCTGCTGGACTGACGCCCGCGTCTTCTCGCCCCCGCCGCCCCTACCCATTCCCGTCCCCTGGGGGCTGCGCCCCCAGACCCCCCACGGCCCTGAACGGGCCTTGTCCT
>NZ_JBSFDA010000199.1:0-17869 GCF_053593675.1 Streptomyces sp. NPDC002156
CACGTTTCCACAAACACCCGTCCCCGCCCCCACGCTCTGCCGCGGGGAACTGCGCGACCAGCCCCCACCGGGCCCGCAGCCAACAACCCACGAACCGGCGAAGCCACGCCGCCGCGCCCGGGCGCGTCCGACGCCGGCCGCGGCCTCCGCTTCCACAACGTCACCTTCCGATACCCCGACGCCCCCGACGACTCCCCTCCCGTCCTCGACCGTGTCGACCTGCACATCCGTCCAGGTGAGTCCATGGCCCTCGTCGGGACGACCGGCAGCGGCAAGACCACGCTGACCGCGCTCGTCCCCCGGCTCCACGAGGTGACCTCGGGCCGGATCACCCTCGACGGACACGACATCTCCGCCCTGCCCAGAGAAGCGCTGCGCGCCCTGGTCGCCGTCGCCTTCGAGGAGCCCACCCTCTTCTCGGCGAGCGTCGGCGAGAACGTCCTCATGGGGGCCGGGGAGGAAGCGGGCGAGGCCGAGTTGCGGCACGCGCTGTCCGTCGCGCAGGCCGATTTCGTGCACTCGCTTCCGCAGGGCATCGACACCCAGGTCGGCGAGCAGGGCCTCAGCCTCTCCGGCGGCCAGCGGCAGCGGCTCGCGCTGGCCCGCGCGGTCGTGGGCAGGCCCAGATTCCTCGTCCTCGACGACCCCCTGTCCGCGCTGGACGTCCACACGGAGGCCGCCGTCGAGGCCGCGCTGCGCCGGGTCCTCGCCGACACCACCGCCCTGATCGTGGCGCACCGCCCGTCCACGGTCCTGCTCGCCGACCGCGTCGCCCTGCTCTCCGGCGGCCGGGTCGCCGCCGTGGGCACGCACCACGAACTCCTGCGGACGAACGCCGAGTACGCCTGGCTGATGGCCGGCACGGACGAGGAGACCGACCGCGGCCACGGCCACGACGACAGCAGCAGCAGCAGCACCGACAGCTTCGAGGAGGCCGCCCGATGACGGCTCCCACGACGACCGCGCCGACCCCCGACGACGAACAACCCCCCGAGACCTCAGAGGCCTCAGAGGCCTCAGAGGCTTCCGGGACCGCCAAGGCCTCCGAACCGGGCACCGAGGCGGCCCCCGCCACTGCCCAACTCCCCGGCCCCGGCGACCCCTTCGACCAGGACGACCTCCCCACCCCCAAGGGCGCCACCGCCGGCCTGCTCCGCTCCCTCCTCGCCCCGATGAAGGGCCGGGTCGTCCTCACCGCCGTGCTTCTGCTGCTCCAGCAGGCGGCCGTCCAGGCGGGCCCGCTGCTCGTCGCGTACGCGATCGACAGTGCCGTACCGGCCTTCCGCGACCACGACAACGGGCCGCTCGTAGCCGTCGGCGTCGGCTATCTCCTCTGTGCGCTGGCCTCCGGCGGGCTCCAGTACTGGTTCATCGGGTCCGCCGCCCGGGTCAGCCAGGACGCGCTGCTCGATCTGCGCGGGCGGATCTTCCGGCACGCGCAGGCCCTCAGCCTCGACTTCCACGAGCGCTACACCTCGGGCCGACTGATCTCCCGCTCGACGGCGGACGTCGAGTCGCTGCGCGAGCTGCTGAACGACGGGCTGCAGGAACTCGTCACCGTCGCCCTGTCCTTCGCGTACATCTCGGCGACCCTGCTCTGGCTGGACTTCGGCCTCGGCGCGCTCGCCGTCGCGTCCTTCGTCCCCCTCGGCCTCCTCATCCGGTCCTACCGACGCCGGGCCGGCCGCGTGTACGGGCTGCGGTCCACCGCCATCGCCTCCGTCATCGTCAAGTTCGTCGAGACGATGAACGGCATCCGGCCGGTGCGCGCGTTCCGCCGCGAGGCCGTCAACGACGCCGAGTTCGCGCTGCTCAACAAGCGGCACGAGCGCAGGAACGGCGACGCGCTGCTGGAGATGGCCCGTTACGTCGTCAGCTCCCGGGTCGTCGCCAACACCGCTGTCGCGGCGATGGTCCTGTGGGGCGCCCACCGCGTCGCGGACGACTCCCTCGAACTGGGTGTACTGGCCGCCGCCGTGCTCTATCTGCGCCGACTGTACGACCCCATCGACCGGCTCGGCATGTTCCTCAACTCCTACCAGTCGGCCACCGCCTCCCTGGAGAAGATCTCCGGGCTCCTCGCCCAGACCCCCTCCGTCCCGGAGCCGACGGCTCCGCGCCGGCTTCCGGTACGGGAGTCCGAGCACCCGGGTCGCGAGGTCGTCTTCGACGACGTCCGGTTCGCGTACCGCACCGGCGGTGAGGTGCTGCCCCACTTCGACCTCACCCTCCCGGCCGGGCAGACCGTCGCCGTCGTCGGCTCGACCGGCGCGGGCAAGTCCACCCTGGCCAAGCTGCTCGCCCGCTTCTACGACCCCACCGAGGGGCGGATCCTCCTCGACGACGTCGATCTGCGCGACCTTGCCAACTCCGAGCTGCGGCGCGGCGTCGTGATGGTGACGCAGGAGGCATTCCTGTTCTCCGGGAGCGTCGCCGACAACATCGCCATAGGCCGCCCGGACGCCGAGCGCGAGGAGATCGAGCGGGCGGCGAAGGCGATCGGCGCCCACGATTTCATCAGCGCCCTGCCCGAGGGGTACGACACCGACGTACGCAAGCGGGGTGGCCGTATCTCCGCCGGGCAGCGCCAACTGGTCGCGTTCGCGCGGGCGTTGCTCGCCGACCCGGCGGTACTGATCCTCGACGAGGCGACCAGCTCGCTGGACATCCCGGGTGAACGGGCCGTGCAGCGCGCGATGTCGACGGTGCTGAACGGACGTACGGCCGTGGTCATCGCGCACCGGCTGTCGACCGTGGAGATCGCCGACCGGGTGCTGGTGATGGAGCACGGGCGGGTCGTCGAGGACGGGCCCCCGGCCGAACTCATCGCCGGTACGGGCCGGTTCGCGGACCTGCACCGGGCCTGGCGGGACAGCCTGGCATGAGTTCTTGAGCCACAAGTACAGGACAACAGGCACAGGACGGGACCGGGGG
Source organism: Streptomyces sp. NPDC002156 (assembly GCF_053593675.1). Classification (NCBI taxonomy): domain Bacteria; kingdom Bacillati; phylum Actinomycetota; class Actinomycetes; order Kitasatosporales; family Streptomycetaceae; genus Streptomyces; species Streptomyces sp. NPDC002156. The sequence goes on from NZ_JBSFDA010000199.1 coordinate 2,935, forward strand.
ACGGCGGAGAAATGATCGACGCGTACGAGGATCCCGGCACGCCCGACTCGCGAGGCCCCGCCCGTTATCTGCTGTGGCTGGTGCGGCAGCAGTGGCGGCGGTGTGCGGTCGGGGCGCTGCTGGGCAGCACCTGGACGACCCTGATGGCGTTGACGCCGTATCTGCTGTCCCGGGCCGTCGACGACGGTCTCGAACCGGGCGACCAGGCCGTGCTGGCCGGCTGGGCGGGCGTGATTCTGGCCGTCGGGACGTTCAGCGCGTGGCTGAGCATCATGCGGCACCGGACGATGACCCGGGTCCGGATGGACGCCAACTTCCGTACGGTCAAGGTCGTGATCGGGCAGGCCGTACGGCTGGGGGCGGCGCTGCCCCGGCAGGTCGGGGCCGGGGAGGTCGTGACGATCGGCGTCGGTGATGTGTCGACGATCGCCCAGTCGCTGACGTTCGTCGGGCCGGGCGTCGGCGCGATCGTCTCCTACAGCGTGGTCGCCGGACTGCTGCTGTCGGTGTCACCGACGCTCGCCGCCGTGATCCTGCTCGGCGTGCCCGTCGTCGCCGTGCTCATCGGGCCGTTGCTCGGCCGGCTGCAGGGAGTCGAGGCGTCGTACCGGGAGCGCCAGGGCATCCTGACCGCCCGGATCGGCGATCTCTCGGGCGGACTGCGTGTCCTCAACGGGCTCGGCGGCAAAGGGCTGTTCGCCGATGCTTTCCGCCGTGACTCGCGTCGCCTCCAGGAGCAGGGGTACCGGGTCGGGGCGGTGAGCAGCTGGATCCAGGCGCTCGGGGTCGGCCTGCCGACCCTGTTCCTGGCCGTGGTGACCTGGCTCGCGGCCCGGCTGGCCGCCCAAGGGGACATCTCCGTGGGCGAGTTGGTGTCGGTGTACGGCTATGTCGCCGTGCTGATCGTGCCGGTGGCGTTCTTCATCGAGTGCGGTTTCCAGATCAGCCGCGCGCTGGTGGCGGCGAGGCGGGTCGTACGGTTCCTGGCGCTCGATCCCGACAACGACAGCGGCGTCCTGGACGCGCCCGCGTCTCCCGCCCCGCTGCACGACCCGGACTCCGGCGTGACCGTCGTACCGGGGCGGCTGACCGCCCTCGCCGGTGCCCGGCCAGCCGATGCCGTGGCCGTCGTCGACCGGCTCGGCCGGTTCGCGCCGTCGGCGGCGACCTGGGGCGGCGTACGGCTCGACGAGATCGCCCCGTCCCAGGTGCGCGCCCGCATCCTGGTCGCCGACAACGAGGCCGACCTGTTCGCCGGGACGCTGCGCGAACTGGTCTCCGGGCGCCGGGAGTCGAGCGAGGCGGCCATCGCACGGGCGGTGCACGCGGCCGCCGCCGACGACATCGTCCTCGGACTGCCGGACGGCCTCGACTCGGCGATCGACGCCCAGGGCCGCAACCTCTCGGGCGGTCAGCGCCAGCGCGTACGCCTGGTGCGGGCGCTGCTCGCCGACCCCGAGGTGCTGCTCGCGGTCGAGCCGACCTCGGCGCTGGACGCGCACACGGAGGCCGCGGTGGCGGACCGTCTGCGCGCCGAACGCACGGACCGTACGACGGTCGTGGCCTCCACCTCACCCCTGCTGCTGGACCGCGCGGACACCGTGTACTACCTGGTCGACGGCAAGACAGCGGCCGTGGGCACCCACCAGCACCTCCTCACGGAGGACCCGGGATACCGGGCCCTGGTGGCCCGCGACGCGGACGAGACCGACGAGGCCGGAGATCCAGAAGAAGGAGCCATGGAGGAGTCCGTACGGTGAGCGCCCAACTGCCCGTCGCCGACGCGGCCGATGTCCGCCGGGCCGCCGTCCGGCTCGTCCGTGCCGACGCCCCCGCGTTCGTCGCGCTCCTGCTGCTCAACGCCCTTGCCGCCGGGGCCGGGCTTGTCGCGCCCTGGCTGGTCGGGCGGATCATCGACGAGGTGCGGGCGGGGGCCGGGGTCTCCGTGGTGGACCGGCTCGGACTTGTCATCGTCGTCTGTGCGGTGGGGCAGTTGCTGCTGGCCCGCTGGGCGCGGTACGTCGGGTACCGGTTCGGGGAGCGGACGCTCGCCCGGGTGCGGGAGGAGTTCGTCGACCGGGCGCTCGCCCTGCCCGCCTCCGTCGTCGAGCGGGCCGGCACCGGGGATCTGACCGCCCGCGGGACGGCCGACGTCAGCCAGGTCGGCACGACCCTGCGCGATGCCGGGCCCGAGCTGCTCATCGCGTCGGTGCAGTGTCTGTTCATCGGCGGTGCCATGTTCGCGCTCGATCCACTGCTCGGGCTGGCGGCGGTGCTCGCGCAGAGCGGTATCTGGTTCGCGCTGCGCTGGTATCTGTGCCGGGCGCGCACCGCGTACCTCGCCGAGGGCTCCGCCAACTCCGAGGTCGCGGAGATCCTCGCGGCGACCGCGTCGGGCGCACGCACGGTCGAGGCGTTCGGGCTCGCCGAGCAGCGGGTGGCGGTGAGTCGGGAGGCGTTGGACGAATCGCGCCGCAGGCGGCTGCACACGCTGTATCTGCGGTCGATGTTCTTCCCGCCGGTGGAGGTGTCGTACGTCCTTCCCGTGGCGGTCGTGCTGGTGCTGGGCGGCGCGCTGCACGAACAGGGGGCGGTCAGCCTCGGGGCGGTCGTGGCGGCGGCCCTGTATCTGCGGCAGTTGGAGGATCCGCTCGACCAAGTGCTCACCTGGACGGAGCAACTGCAGTCCAGCAGTGCCTCGTTCGCTCGGGTGGAAGGGCTCGGGCGGGCGCCGAAGGGCGGGTCCGAGGCATCCCTCGTCCCCGTCGGCGACCGGATCGACGTGACCGGTGTGCGGTACGCGTACGACCGTGGGGGCGAGGTGCTGCGCGGGGTCGATCTGACCGTGCGGCCGGGTGAACGGCTCGCGGTGGTGGGGCCCTCGGGTGCGGGCAAGACGACGCTGTGCCGACTGCTCGCGGGGATCGACGAGCCGCGTTCGGGCACGGTGACCGTGGGCGGCGTACCGATCGCCGCGCTGGGGCCCGAGGAGCTGCGACGGCAGGTCGTGCTCGTCACCCAGGAGCACCATGTCTTCCTCGGTACGGTCCGGGACAATCTCCTGATCGCCGAACCGGCCGCCACGGACGCCGAGTTGTGGGCCGCGCTGGCCGCGGTCGGCGCCGCCGACTGGGTGCGCGAGCTGCCGGCCGGTCTTGACACCGAGCTGGGCCCCGACGGGGAGTCGACCGACGGTTCGCGGGCGCAGCAACTCGCCCTGGCCCGGGTCGTGTTGGCCGACCCGCACACGCTGATCCTGGACGAGGCGACGGCGCTGCTCGATCCGACGACCGCGCGTCACACGGAGCGCGCGCTGGCCGCCGTACTCGAAGGGCGGACGGTGATCGCCATCGCGCACCGGCTGCACACCGCGCACGACGCGGACCGGGTGGCCGTGATGGAGGAGGGGCTGCTCACCGAACTCGGCACGCACGAGGGGCTGGTGGCGGCGGACGGGGCGTACGCGGCGCTGTGGTGGTCGTGGCACGGGGAGCAGCAGCCCGAGCCCTTGAAAGGCGAACACCCTGAACAGCGGATACCCCTGAAGGGTGAATAGTCCGTATAGCGAACATGACCATCCGGGCAACGGACTGTTTCCGGCCAACTTCTTGACGCGGTCCTGACAGCATATGCGCTCGCCTGGCACTCTTCCCACGGCACCTTCACAGCCGCTCCACAGCAACACCGCTGTGTTCTTCGCCGCGCATCCGCACGCACCGGTTCTGCCCCGGACGGACGACCACCGTCCGGTCCCCCCTGGCCGCTCGACCCGCGGCCATGCAGAAGGAGTCAGTGTTGAGACGCCAGTCCCACAGACGCACCCCCCACACAACCCCCCACACCAGCACCGCCCAGTTCTCCCGTAGCACCCAGCGACGGGTCGCCACCGGCGCCCTCGTCGCCGTAACCGCCCTACTGGCAGCGGCCGTTCAGTCCGGTGCCGCCACCGCAGCCCCGGAGAAGGCACCGTCGGCCGCGGGCAAGGTCATACCGGGCGCCGAGTCCGTCAAGCTGTCCCCCGCCCAGCGCGCCGCGCTCCTCGCCGAGGCCAACGCCACCAAGGCGGAGACCGCCGAGGAACTCGGCCTGGGCGCCAAGGAGAAGCTCGTCGTCCGCGACGTCCTCAAGGACGGCGACGGCACCGTGCACACGCGGTACGAGCGCACGTACGACGGACTCCCGGTCCTGGGCGGCGACTTGGTCGTCGAAACCGCCAAGTCCGGTGCCACGGAAGGCGTCGTGAAGGCGACCCGGGCCACCATCAAGGTCGCCTCCCTGACGCCGAAGATCGCCGCCGCGAAGGCGGAGACCCAGGCGCTGGGCGCGGCGAAGGCGGAGGAGGCCAAGAGCCCCGACGTCAACAAGGCGCCGCGCAAGGTGATCTGGGCGGCGAGCGGCACCCCCGTCCTCGCCTACGAGACGGTCGTCGGCGGCTTCCAGCACGACGGCACCCCGCAGGAGCTGCACGTCATCACGGACGCCACCTCGGGCGCGAAGCTGTTCGAGTGGGAGGCGATCGAGACCGGCACCGGCAACACGGTGTACAGCGGCACGGTCGATCTCACCACCACGCAGTCCGGGTCGACGTACAACCTGACCGACGGCGCGCGCGGCAACCACCGGACGTACAACCTGAACCGCGGCACCTCCGGCACCGGCACCCTCTTCTCGGGCTCCGACGACGTGTGGGGCAACGGCCTGCCGTCCAACCTGGAGTCGGCCGGCGCCGACGCCGCGTACGGCGCCGCACTGACCTGGGACTACTACAAGAACGTGCACGGACGTTCCGGCATCCGGGGCGACGGCGTCGGCGCGTACTCGCGCGTCCACTACGGCAACAACTACGTCAACGCGTTCTGGCAGGACAGCTGCTTCTGCATGACGTACGGCGACGGCTCGGGCAACGCCAACCCGCTGACGTCGATCGACGTGGCCGCGCACGAGATGACGCACGGCCTCACCGCCAACACGGCCGGCCTCAACTACAGCGGCGAGTCCGGCGGGTTGAACGAGGCGACCTCGGACATCTTCGGCTCGACGGTCGAGTTCTACGCCAACAACTCCTCCGACGTCGGTGACTACCTCATCGGCGAGGAGATCAACATCAACGGCGACGGCACGCCGCTGCGTTACATGGACAAGCCGAGCAAGGACGGTTCGTCCAGGGACAGTTGGTACTCGGGCATCGGGTCGATCGACGTGCACTACTCGTCGGGTCCCGCGAACCACTTCTTCTACCTGCTCTCCGAGGGCAGCGGCACCAAGACCATCAACGGTGTCAGCTACGACTCGGCCACCTCGGACGGGCTGCCGGTGACCGGCATCGGCCGGGACAAGGCGGAGAAGATCTGGTTCCGCGCGCTCACCACGAAGTTCACGTCGACCACCAACTACGCGGCGGCCCGCACCGGCACGCTCGCGGCGACGGGTGAGCTGTACGGCACGACCAGCGCCGAGTACACGGCCGTGCAGAACGCGTGGGCCGGTATCAACGTCGGCACCCGTCCGGGCGGTGGCGGTGGCACCGGGACCTCCTTCGAGTCCACGACCGCCGTATCGATTCCGGACAACGGTGCCGCGGTGACCTCGTCGCTCGCGGTCACCGGGATCACCGGCAACGCGCCGACCAACCTGGTCGTCACGCCGGACATCACGCACACCTGGCGCGGCGACCTCGTCGTCGATCTGGTGGCCCCTGACGGGTCGGTCTACAACCTGAAGCCGTTCAGTTCCTCGGACTCGGCGGACGACGTGAACGAGCCGTACACGGTGAACGCCTCGTCCGAGGTAGCCAACGGGACCTGGGTGTTGAGGGTCCAGGACCGGGCGGCCCAGGACACCGGCAGGATCAACGGCTGGAAGATCACCTTCCCGACGGCCTGAACACACAGCTTGTAAGGGCCCGTTCGGGCACTGTTCAGGACCCGTGAACGACACGGCGCCGCCCCGGTGGATCAACTCACCGGGGCGGCGCTTCCTTTGCGGCCCCTGTACTGCGGTTTTGTTGCCACCGTGCCTGATCTTTAGCACCGCTTTACCAAGATCGCGTCGTGTTACATGCACGAAACGTTTATCAGGCAGTCGGTTTTCGGCCAACATCACTTGAGGGTCCTGACATGTACGCGCCCCCAATGTCACTCTTCCACCGCACGCCGCAGCAACAGCACTCCAACTTCACAACCAGTGCCGGACGGTCACCCCAAGGCCGTCCGGATCCCCCACAAAGGAGTTCGCGTGACCCCCATCTACGCGCGTCACAAGCGCACCACCCTGGCCATCGCCACCGCGGTCGCGGCCGGAGCCCTCCTCACCACCGGTCTGACCACCGGTGCCTCCGCGGAGAGCGAGCCGGCCGGTACCACGGCCAAGGCCGCCGCCGTACCGGTCACCCTCTCCCCCGCGACGCGCACCGCGCTCATCAAGGAAGCCGCCGCCGAAGCCCCGGCGACCGCCGACGAGATAGGCCTCGGCGCCAAGGAGAAGCTGGTCGTCCGTGACGTCGTCAAGGACGCCGACGGCACCCTGCACACCCGCTACGAGCGCACCTACGCGGGCCTGCCGGTCCTCGGCGGCGACCTCGTCGTGCACGAGGACGCGGCCGGCGAGACCACGGGCGTGACCAAGGCACAGAAGGCCACCATCAAGGTCACCGACCTCACCCCCGAGGTCACGACAGCCGCCGTCGAGAAGCAGGCCGTCACCCTGGCGAAGAAGGCCGGCTCCACCAAGTCGGAGGCGTCGGACGCCCCCCGCAAGGTGATCTGGGCCGCCTCGGGCACCCCGACCCTCGCCTACGAGACCGTCGTCGGCGGCCTCCAGGAGGACGGCACCCCGAACGAGCTGCACGTCATCACGGACGCGGCCACCGGCGCCAAGCTGTACGAGTACCAGGGCATCGAGAACGGCACCGGCAAGAGCGTGTACTCGGGCACGGTCACCCTCGGCACCTACCTGTCGGGCTCGACGTACCAGCTGTACGACACCTCGCGCGGCGGCCACAAGACGTACAACAAGGCGCGCGCCACCAGCTCTTCGGCCGGCACGCTGTTCACCGACGCGGACGACACCTGGGGCACGGGTGCGGCCTCCAGCTCCTCGACCGACCAGAGCGCGGCCGTCGACGCCGCGTACGGCGCGCAGACGACGTGGGACTTCTACAAGAGCACGTTCGGCCGCAGCGGCATCAAGAACGACGGCGTCGCCGCCTACTCGCGCGTCCACTACGGCAACGCGTACGTCAACGCCTTCTGGTCCGACAGCTGCTTCTGCATGACGTACGGCGACGGCTCGGGCAACGTCAAGCCGCTCACCTCGCTTGACGTGGCGGGCCACGAGATGACCCACGGCGTCACCTCCAACACGGCGGGCCTGAACTACTCGGGCGAGTCCGGCGGCCTGAACGAGGCGACCTCCGACATCTTCGGCACGGCCGTCGAGTTCTACGCGGCGAACTCCTCCGACGTCGGTGACTACCTCATCGGTGAGGAGATCGACATCAACGGCGACGGCTCGCCGCTGCGTTACATGGACCAGCCGAGCAAGGACGGCTCGTCGGCCAACTACTGGTCGTCGTCGCTGGCCAACCTCGACGTGCACTACTCGTCCGGTCCCGCGAACCACTTCTTCTTCCTTCTCTCCGAGGGCAGCGGCAGCAAGACGATCAACGGGGTCAGCTACAACTCCCCGACGTACAACAGCTCCACGCTCACGGGCATCGGCCGCGCCAAGGCCGTCCAGATCTGGTACAAGGCGCTCACCGAGTACATGACGTCGACGACCAACTACAAGGGCGCCCGCACCGCGACCCTGTCGGCGGCCTCGGCCCTGTACGGCTCCAGCAGCACGGAGTACGCGGCGGTGAACGCGGCCTGGGCGGCGGTCAACGTCACGGCGTGACCACGCGGCAGGTGAGAAGCAGGTGATCGGCGGGGCGGTACCCGGAACGAAGGCATTTCCGGGTACCGCCCCCGTCGTACGCGCATCCGCGTCCCGCACCCCCCGCCGCACGGTCACCACCACCCCCCGCCCTACCCTTGGGTCCCATGTCCTTCACGTACGCGGAGGTCGGCGCGACCCGCGAGCGCGGCTTCCGTTGTCCGCCCGGCTTCCACCACCTGCATGTACGCACCCGAATAGGCGAGGGCGAGCCGGTCTTCCGGCGCGCCGCCGAAGCCGTACTCACCTGGGAGATGCACCGCGAGATGGGCGTGGGCATCGACGCGAGCGCCGAACGGGCGGCCCCGGACGTCGACGTCACGGTCACCCTCGCCGGTCTCATCAAGGCGCCCTGCCGCATTGTCTGGACGGTGGAGGAACACCGCCGCGCGGGCTGGGCGTACGGCACGCTGGCCGGTCACCCGGAGTGCGGCGAGGAGGCATTCGTCGTGGACCGCACGGGCGACGGCACCGTGTGGCTGACGGTCAGCGCCTTCAGCCGCGGCGCGAAGTGGTACGCCAAGGCGGCCGGACCGGCGACACGGGGCCTGCAGCATGCCTATGCACGGCGGTGCGGGGTGGTCCTGCGGCGGCTGTGCGGGGAGTACGGCGAGGACTGAGCCGGGAAGCGGACGGGACCGGGCGCCGAGTACGCCGAGGTCGGAAGGGTCTGCGCGAATTCCTGGCCGGGAAACCGGTCCAACTCCCCTTTTCGTACAGGCGTGCTGCGCTAATCTCGCGGTCACACGTGCCACGCGAGAGACCAGGGCCCTCATGCCACCCCAGCACCGCAGCCGCACCGAAGCGATGGCCTATGCGGCGGCCGGTATGGAACCGCCTCCCGTGGTCCCGCTGCGCAGGAACGACCCCCGCCAGGCGGGCCCCTACCAGCTGGAGTCGCTGCTCGGCAGCGGCGGCATGGGCCGGGTCTATCTGGGCCGCGACACCACCGGCGGGGCGGGCCTCGCGGCCGTGAAGGTGATCCGGCCCGAGTACGCGGAGGACCCGCAGTTCCGGAAGCGGTTCGAGCGGGAGGTCGGCGCGCTGGACCGGATCCAGGGGGCGCACATCGTACGGCTGTTGGGCAGCGGCTGCGACGAGGACCTGGTCTGGGTCGCCACCGAGTACATACCGGGGCCCACTCTCGCCGAGGTCGTCGCCGAGCGCGGGCCGATCGGCTCCGAGGCGGCCTGGCGGCTGCTGGCCGATGTCGGGCGGGCGATCGAGGCCATCTGGCAGGCGGGGCTGGTCCATCGCGACCTCAAGCCGTCCAACGTGATCCTGGGTGCGGACGGCGCCCGCGTCATCGACTTCGGCGTCGTCCAGGCCCCCGACGGCACGGCGATCACCGTCACGGGCCAGAACGTCGGAACGCCCGCCTACATGTCCCCGGAACAGGCCAGGGGCCGCGAGGTCACCGCCGCCTCCGACGTCTTCTCGCTGGCCTCGACCCTGACGTACGCCGTCACGGGACAGGCGCCGTTCGGTGAGGGGACCGGCGTCGACGTCCTGTTCGGGGTGGCCTTCGAACCGCCCCGCGACGAGGTCCTCGACCTGGTGGGGACCGTCGACGCGGAACTGGCCGCGTTCATCCGCACCTGCCTGGACAAGGACCCCGAGCGGCGCCCCCTGCCGGAGACGGTGTTCAGGACGGCCATCGGCCACCAGCTGTCCCCGTCATCACAGGCACCGGCCGCACCCCCTCAGGTGAAGCGCCCCAAGCTCCTCCCGGAAGCGGCACCCCCGCCCCCTCCCACCGCTACTCCCGTCCCCGCCCCGCCCGGCGAGCGCGGAAAACCCAGGAACAGGAAAATGTCGCTGGTCGCCGTCGCGGCGGCAGCCGCCCTGGTCGCCGGAGGCATCACCGCGGCGCTGCTGAGCCAGGGCGACGAACTGACATCGGCCGCCACCGGCACCGGAACCGAGACCGGCACCTCGGCCGCCCCGGACCTGCTGCCCGCCCCGACCACGACGAAGAACCCGGCCACCGCACCCACCCTCCCCGGCGACGCGTCCACGCCCGTCCCGTCGACGACGCGGGACGAGGCGACGCAGAACGAGCCGACCCAGGTGCCCGCCCAGAACCCCGCGACGCTGGACATCCGGTCCGACGCCTGCGCGGCGGAGTTGGTCACGGGCGCCACCGGCGACTGCGTCGAGGCCCTGCAACTCCTCCTCGGCGGCCACGGCCTGTACGTCGCCGTCGACGGCCGGTTCGGCCAGGAGACCCTCGCCGCGGTGAAGGCCTTCCAGACCGAGGCCAGAACCTCCGTGGACGGCAGGGTCGGCCCCCAGACCAAGGAACTCCTGTACGGCACGGCGCCCGGCCCGGCCCGCACCGGCGCGCTGACGGTGGCAGAGAGCACCAGCGGCGGCTCGGTCGCCCGCTGCCTCGACGCCCGGAACGGCACGGTCGGGGTGTGGACCTGCCAGGGCACGTCCACCCAGAAGTGGGCCCTGTACCGCGTCCCCGGCCAGGACTCCCGCTACCTCGTCGTCAACCAGGGCAACCACCGCTGCCTGGACGCCGACGCGGGCACCAGCGGCGCGAACGGCCAGCAGATCGGCACCAGAACCTGCGACGGCCTGGAAGCCCAGTACTGGCGCCTCGGCGACGCCGGCGAGAACGACGGCCAGACACTCGTCAGCATCCCGAACGGCTACTGCCTGGACGCGGAGGCCTCCACCTCGGGCCAGGAGGGCCGGGCGGTACAGGGCTGGAGCTGCGCGGCCAACGGCAACCAGGCGTGGAGCTGGTCCTGACACACCGCCAGGACCAGCAGGCCAGGCCGTCCGGCGGTCACCGCATCAGAACCCCCGCCCCCTCCCCCACATCCTCCGCAGGCACCGCCACCAGCCCCATCTCCGCGCTCGACGCCAGCAGCCGGTGCGCCGGCAGGATCCGCACGGTGTACCCGTAGGGCCCGGTCCGATGCAGGGACAGCGGCCCCTCGTACAGCCAGCGCCCCTCCAGGTCAGGGCCGCCGACCGGCTTCAGCGGGACGGTCGACGCGTCGGTGATGCTGTCCTCCGAGTCGACGCGTCCCGAGACCGCCTGGACCTCGACGTCGTCGGGAGCCAGCTCACCCAGGCCCACCCGCACCCGGAGCGACAGCGTGCTTCCCAACTCGGCCGTCAGGGAGGGGGCCGAGGTCTCCACGTGGTCGACCGTCACCGTGTGCCAGGCGTGCCGGACCCGGGACTTCCAGGCCGCCAACTCCCTTGCGGTGTCCGGGGTCATGGTGCGGTGGGCGCGGGCCGCCGGAGCGTACAGACGCTCCACGTACTCCCGCACCATCCGGCCCGCCAGGACCTTCGGGCCGAGGTGAGTGAGGGTCTCGCGGACCATCTCGATCCAGCGGTCGGGCAGGCCCGTCTGGCCGTGCTCGTAGAAGCGCGGGGTCACGCGCTGTTCGAGGAGGTCGTACAGGGCCGCAGCCTCGACGTCGTCCCGGTGGTCGGGGTCCGTGCCCGCGACGCCGTCCGCCGTGGGGATCGCCCAGCCGAAGTCGGGCCGGAACCATTCGTCCCACCAGCCGTCCAGGACCGAGAGGTTGAGACAGCCGTTGAGCGCCGCCTTCATCCCGCTCGTCCCGCACGCCTCCAGCGGACGCAGCGGGTTGTTCAGCCAGATGTCGCAGCCCGGGTACAGCTTCTGCGCCATCGCCATGCCGTAGTCCGGCAGGAACACGATCCGGTGGCGGACCCGCGGGTCGTCCGCGAACCGCACCAGCTCCTGGATCAGCCGCTTTCCGCCGTCGTCCGCCGGGTGCGCCTTGCCCGCGACCACGATCTGGATGGGGCGTTCGGGGTGCAGGAGCAGGTCGAGTAGCCGGTCGCGGTCGCGCAGCATCAGCGTCAGGCGTTTGTACGAGGGGACCCTGCGCGCGAATCCGATCGTCAGGACGTCCGGGTCGAGCACCCCGTCGATCCAGCCCAACTCCGCCGTACCCGCGCCGCGTTGACGCCAGGAGGCCTGCAGCCGCTCCCGTACCTCCACCACCAACTGCTCGCGCAGGGACCGCCGTAGCTCCCAGATGTCCTGGTCCGGGATGTCCGCGACCGCGTCCCACCGGTCCGAGCCGCCGACCGTCAGCGCGTCCTCGGTGCGCTCCGCGCCAATCTGCCTGGCCCCGAGCCTGAACACCTCCGGCGCGACCCAGGTCGGCGCGTGCACACCGTTGGTGACCGAGGTGATCGGGACCTCGGCGGGGTCGAAGCCCGGCCACAGCCCAGCGAACATCTCGCGGCTGACCTGCCCATGGAGAAGGGAGACCCCGTTGGCCTGGCGGCCCAACCGCAGGCCCATCACCGCCATGTTGAAGAGGTTCGGCTCGCCGCCCGGATACGTCTCCATGCCCAGGCTCAGCACGCGTTCCACGTCGATGCGCGGGAGTTCGGCGTCGGGGCCGAAGTGCTGGGCGACCAGTTCGCGGTCGAAGCGGTCGATGCCGGCCGGGACGGGCGTGTGCGTCGTGAAGACGGTCCCCGCGCGCACAGCCTCAAGACCGGCCTCGAAGTCCAGCCCCTTGTCGCAGAGTTCGGCGATCCGCTCCAGGCCGAGGAAGCCCGCGTGGCCCTCGTTGGTGTGGAACACCTCGGGGGCGGGGTGCCCGGTGAGCCGGCAGTACGTCCGGACCGCGCGCACTCCTCCTATGCCGAGCAGCATCTCCTGGAGCAGCCGGTGTTCGCTGCCGCCCCCGTACAGCCGGTCCGTGACGCCCCGTTCGCCGAGGTCGTTCTCCTCCACGTCCGAGTCGAGGAGCAGCAGCGGCACCCTGCCGACCTGCGCCAGCCAGACCCGGGCCCGCAGCGACCGGCCGCCGGGCAGCGCCAGGGAGACCTGGGCCGGGGAGTCGTCGGGTTCCTTGAGGAGGGCGACGGGGAGTTCGTTGGGGTCGAGGACCGGATAGGTCTCCTGCTGCCAGCCGTCCCGGGAGAGGGACTGGCGGAAGTAGCCGTGCCGGTACATGAGTCCGACGCCGATCAGCGGTACGCCGAGGTCGCTGGCCGACTTCAGATGGTCCCCGGCGAGGATGCCGAGGCCGCCGGAGTACTGCGGGAGGGCGGCCGTGATGCCGAACTCGGGGGAGAAGTAGGCGATGGCGGCGGGAAGTTCGGCTCCCTCCTGCCGGGTCTGCGTCTGGTACCAGCGGGTGCCGGTGACGTAGTCGTGGAGGTCGTCGGCGATCGCGGTGAGGCGGCGCAGGAAGCGGCGGTCCTCGGCGAGTTCGGTGAGCCGCTCGGGCGAGAGGCTGCCGAGGAGCCGTACGGGGTCGCAGTCCGAGTCGGCCCAGCGTTCGGGGTCGACGGACTGGAAGAGCTCGCGGGTCTCCGCGTGCCAGGACCAGCGCAGATTGCGGGCCAGGTCGCTGAGCGGCCGGAGGGGTTCGGGGAGAACGGGACGGACGGTGAACCGACGGATCGCCTTCACATGCCACCTCGGTGGTCGCGCGTCATGTCAAGCCTTACAAGGACGCACGGCCGTGTGCGTCCGTCATCAACCCCATGACGGTATCGGGGCGGAGGCGTACGAACCACGGGGCGTGGCGAGCGTCCGTAACGCCACTACCGGACACCCGTACGGACGATATGGCCGGTTCCACCCCCGTAGGCCACCTTGTAACACTTCTCCCCGCACGAGAGGCTGCCCAGAAGGCCGCCCGGCGTTGGCGGCCGAGGAGGGGGAACTCCAACCATGAAACGGACGAGCACAAGACGCCTGCGCTGGGCGGCGGGCCTGACCGCCGTGGCCACCGCCTCGGTGCTTTCGGTCACCGCACCGGCCCAGGCCGCCCCGCAGGGGCACATAGTCGGCGCCGGTGAACCCGGCTCCGTCGGCGGAAGTTACCTGGTCACACTCAAGGGAGGCACGGCGGCCCCGTCGGCGGACGGCAAGAGACTCGCCGCGAAGTACGGGGCGAGAATAAGCCACACCTACAGCACCGTCCTGAACGGCTACGCCGTCCAGGCCAACGAGAGACAGGCCAGACTTCTCGCGGCGGACTCCCGCGTGGCCTCGGTCGTCCAGGACACCCGGATCACCTACGACCAGAGCACGACGTACGCCGAGGAAACGGCGTACGCGCTTGCCCGCAAACGCGGCCAGCAGAACCCGCCGTCGTGGGGCCTGGACCGGATCGACCAGGCCGGGCTGCCGCTCGACGACAGCTACTCCTCGCCCGACTCGGCGGGCAAGGGCGTCACGGTGTACGTGATCGACACCGGTATCCGTATCTCGCACAAGGACTTCGGCGGACGGGCGAGCTACGGCTGGGACTTCGTCGGCAACGACAGATGGGCCGGCGACGGAAACGGCCACGGCACGCATGTCGCGGCGACGATCGCCGGGACGGCCCTGGGCGTCGCGAAGAAGGCGAAGGTCGTCTCGGTACGCGTCCTCGACAACGCGGGCGGCGGTACGACGGCGCAGGTCATCGCGGGTATCGACTGGGTGACGCGGCACGCCAGGAAGCCCGCCGTCGCCAATGTGAGCCTCGGCGGCTACCGCAACGCCCAACTGGACGCGGCGGTACGGAACTCGATCGCGTCCGGGGTGACGTACACGGTCGCGGCCGGGAACGACGGCGCATCGGCGTCGTCCTACTCCCCGGCCGCCGTCAAGCAGGCGATCACGGTCGGCGCGACCGGGTGGACGGACGCCCGGGCCGCCTTCTCGAACTGGGGATCGACTCTCGATCTGTTCGCCCCGGGTGTCTCGATCACCTCGGCGTCGTACGCGAGCGACACGGGCCGGGTGGCGTTCTCGGGTACGTCGATGGCGGCGCCGCACGCGGCGGGCGCGGCCGCCCTCTACTTGGCGGATCGACCGAAATCCCGGCCGGCGCAAGTCGCCAAGGCGCTGACGTCTCTGGCGACGACCGGGAAAGTCTCCGACAAGAGGGCCGGTTCACCGAACAAACTCCTGCGGATACCGCTGGACGACTTCGACGATGTCTTTCATGCTCGGGTGTTCGCCGCCTTCGAGCGGGAGTTGGAG
>NZ_JBSFDA010000200.1:0-17838 GCF_053593675.1 Streptomyces sp. NPDC002156
GGCGGACCCACTCCCCCGACCGGTCTGGGGGCGCAGCCCCCAGGGGACGGGAATGGGTAGGGGCGGCGGGGGCGAAGAAATCCGGGCAGCCGTGGGCCTTGTCCTGGACCGGGTTGGCCAATTGTCAGACCCGTCTGGTTCGCTTGTGGCATGGAGATTCTCTGGGTCCTGATGGCGCTGGTCATGCTCGGCTTCGTGGTGTTGCCGTTCGTGCGGCGCAGCCGTGCCGGTATTCAGCAGGTCTCGCCCGGTGACCCGGACGCCGCGGACCCGGCGAACTACGGGTTCGTCCGGCAGGAGGCGCTGGACATCCGGATGCCCGGCCCCGACCAGGATCTGCTCGATGTCCTCGACGTCGTGCAGCGTTCGCAGGACTACAGAGCGGCGTCGCAGCTGCTCATCGGCACCGAGAAGGACGGCGAGCGGCGCTGGCAGCGCGTGCAGGCCTTCGCGGGCGCCGCGTCGCTGGAGCTGCAGCAGCGCCCCGGCGGGGTGAGCGAGTCGCCGGGCGGGCAGTGGCTGCGGGTGTGGCGGACGGAGGCGCCCAAGGACGCGGGCGGCGCGGCCGTGCACGCGGAGTTCCTGGTGCAGCAGGCATGGCGGTCCTCGACGCCGGGCACGGACGAGTTCCGGATCATCATGGAGGAGGCGAGGTCGGCGTGCGGCGAGGCGGCGCTCCTCTCCCCCGGTGACCCGGTCCCGTACATCGTCGAGCTGTCGGTGGCACGAGGACTGGCGTACTCCCAGCCGGAGTTCGAGCAGCTCTGGCTGAAGATCCTCGACCGCGCCCCGGACCACATGGGGGCGCATCTCGCGGCCCTGCACTACTGGTGCGAGAAGTGGCACGGCTCGCGCGAGCTGGCGATGTCGTTCGCGGAAGCCGCGGCGGCCCGGGCCCCGCAGGGCTCGCTGCTGGCGGCGATGCCCCTGTTCGCGGTCTTCGAGCATCTGCCCGAGGTGAACCTGGTCAGCGGTTTCTACCAGAGCGAGGTCGTGACGAAGGCGGTCCACGGCGCGCTGTTCGCCGTCCACGCGGCCCGCCCGGACGACCCGATGCTGGCCCACGTACGCCATCTGCTGATCTTCTTCCTGGTGCGCTCCGAGCGCTGGGCGGAGGCCATGAACCAGCTGGTGCACGTCGACGGCCACGTGGGCGCCCTCCCCTGGACCCTCACCGCCGACCCGGCGGCCGAGTTCGCGATCTACCGCGCGCTGGCCGTGGCGGGGTACGAGGCGAACGGGGGGAGTCCGGCGACGCTGCTGCGGTGAGGTGAGCCGGGAGATCGGCCGGAGGGACCGTACATACACGCCCACGCGGGACATGAGCGTCCGGTGGCATGGCCATGTCTTGCCTGCCAGCGTGCCCGTACGCGATACTCCGCTTTCCCCCACCCGCCGGTCATGACCCCACCGCTCGGCCGCGCGCCCTTTCCACCGTCCCCGTTCCCCGTGGAGGGATCCCGGCCCGATGGGCTCGACCCTGCGCGCGTTGCGCGCTCTCGTACTGCTCGCCGGCTTCTATCTGCTCGGCGTGCTCCTGCTGGCGGTGCTCGCCGGCGCCGACTACCTGCTCTTCGCGCACACCCCGGCCGCCGTCGCGACGAAGCTGGCCGTCGTCTCCGTACTGCTGGCGATTCCGCTCGTCCGCGGGCTGTTGATGCTCCGTACGCCGAAGGGCGAGGAGCCTTCCGGGCTGCCCGTCACCGAGGCCGATGAGCCCGAACTCTGGCGTACCGTGCGGGAGTTGGCCGACCAGGTCGGCACCCGCGCCCCGTCCCGCATCGTCCTCATGGGCGACACCAACGCCGCCGTCAGCGAGGACGCCCGGCTGCTCGGCCTGTTCCCCGGGCCGCGCCGGCTCTATCTCGGCGTCCCCCTCATGCAGGGCCTGACCGAGGCTCAGCTGCGCGCGGTCCTCGCCCATGAACTCGGCCACTACGCCGGCTCCGACACCCGCCTCGCCGCCCTCACCCTGCGCGGACGCACCCAACTCGTGCGCACGATAAGGAACTTCGAGGCGCGGGCGGGCAGCACGGAGGCCCGGGAGCGCGCCCGGCAGGAGCGGAAGAACGCCAAGGCCGAGGCGAAGGGCAAGGAGGCCCGGGAGGTCGACACGGGCCGCGCGGGCGTCACGTACCGCACGATGGCCCGCATCTACACCGCGTACGCCAAGCTGTACCTGCGCGCCACGCTCGCCGACTCCCGCCGCCAGGAGTACGCCGCCGACGCCTCGGCCGCCCGGATCGCCGGCCGCGACGCCACCGCGTCCGCACTGCGCGAAATCCCGGTCCTGGAGGGCGCGTTCGGGTTCTACATCCGCTGCTACGCCACCCTGGGCAGCGAAGCCCGGCTGCTGCCGCCGCCCGGTGAGGTGTTCGGCGGCTTCGGCCGGATGCTCTCCGCCCGGCAGCTCGAACTGGCGGGCCTGCGCAGCGAGTTGCCGACGGAGCCGACATCCCCGTACGACTCCCACCCGCCGATCGCCGACCGCGTACGCCGTATCGAGCTGCTCCCCGCGGACGGCCGCGCGGACGAGGCCCACGGCGCGGCGATCGCCCTTCTGACCGACGAGAAGCGGGCGTACGCGGCGCTGGAGGACGCGGTACTGACGGACGAGGTACGGCAGTTCAGGCGTACCGCCGACTGGCAGGAACTCCTCGACGGCGCGATGGCGGGGAACCTCGCCGCGCTGAACACGCCGTTGCACCGCGCCCTGGTCCTCTACACGAAGGCCAGCCCGACTCTCCCGGCCCTCCTCACCCTCATCGACGACGGCCAGCTGTGGCAACTGGCGCGCAGACTGCCCCTGTCGGACGAGGCGGTCGCGGCGAAGGGGCGGGCGTTCCGTGAGTTCGTACGCCCGACGCTGCACAACTCGCTGCACAGCATGGTGATGGCGGAGTTCAGCGCGCGGTCGCGGATGCGCTGGGAGTTCTCCTGGGAGCAGTCGGCGAAGGCGCGTCTGCTCCCGGCGCCGGGCAGCGCCCCCGACGACGGCGCCTCCGAACTCGACGCCTCTATCGGCGCCGCCGTGGACAGGGCCCTGGCCGACCACCCGGACACCGCCCCGCTGCGCGCCCTGCTTCCCCCCGCTCCCCGCTCCTCCCGAGAAACGGACGCTCCCCGATGACCGTACTGCTGTGGATCCTGGGCATCCTGGCCGTGCCCACCCTGATCTTCGTGCTGTGGCTGGGCGGGGTGTTCGTCAAGGAGTTCTTCGCGCAGATGTCGGGGGCCGCCGGCGACGAGGACGGTGACGGCGGTGCGGCGGCCGCCGAGCAGCTCGGGCTGCTGCCCGCCGAACGGCAGAACACGAAGTCCGCGGGACCGCTGCCGGCCGGCTGGGAGGCGGCGCTCGACACGGTGCGCGGCGGTGACAAGGATGCCTGGAAGACGGCCGCCGAGTTGCTGCGCGGCATCGGCCGGGACTGGGAACGCCGTTCGCTGGCCGCGTACCTGCTGGCGGAGATCGCCGCCGAGGACGACGGCTGGCTGCTCGCCTGGGAGGCCGACGGACCGCACGGCCCCGACGACCCGGACGCTGCCCTGGTCCGCGCCCGCAGCACGGTGATCCTCGCCTGGAAGATCCGCGGCGCCAAGCTGGCCAGCAACACGACGGGCGAACAGTTCGCGGGCTTCCACCGGCTGCTGCAGCGCTCCCGCGAGGAGATAGCCAGGGCCGCGGCGCTGAACCCGGACGACCCGACCCCGTACGTCACGGAGATCTGGACCGCGCTCGGCCTCGGCTATCCGCACTCCGAGATGGACAAGCTGTGGTCGGAGCTCACCGCCCGCGACCCGCACCACTACGAGGCGCACTTCTCGGCGCTGCAGTACTGGTGCAAGAAGTGGCGCGGCTCGGAGCAGCTGGCGACGGAGTTCGCGGAGCGCGCGGCGTCGGCGGCCCCCCTGGGCAGCCTGCTCACCGTCCTCCCCCTGATCGCCCACTTCGAGCACGACGAGTCGGACGACAGCGCCACCGACCGCACTCCCGAGATGATCGCCCGTGTGAACGCCGGCCTCGCCGACGCCGCCGCGGCCGACCCGACCCACCCGCGCCTCCCGGAACTGCGCCACCTGCTGGCGTACTACCTCGCTCTCCAGGACCGCGACGAGGCCGCGATCGAGCAGTTCAGGCTGGTGGACGGGTATGTGGACGCGCTGCCGTGGCGGTATCACGGCACGGGGATGACGGCGCGGTACTGCCGGATACGGAACCTGGCGGCGCGGGCGGTGACGTCGGCGACGGAGGGGCAGTCCGCGGAGGCCGGGGCGAGCTGAGCCCACGGGCCGAAGAATGGACTCTCCGTTCTAATCTATTCGTGGCGACGGAATGCTGGCAGCATCGAGGGTGTCGCCGTCGATGCCGCCGGCGTCCAGTGCACAGCTGCCTTACGGAGACCCACATGTTCTTCGGCCGTACCCCTCAGCTGCCCACCCCCGAACAAGCGCTCAAGGGCAGGCCCGCACTCCCGTACGAGGTCCCCGACCGCCACGCCGTCCTCGGCAACCCGCTCCTCGGGCCCTACCCCGAGGGCCTGGAGACCGCCGACTTCGGCCTGGGCTGCTTCTGGGGCGCCGAACGCAAGTTCTGGCAGCTCCCGGCGGGCGTGTGGACCACGCTGGTCGGCTATCAGGGCGGCTACACCGAGCACCCGGTGTACGAGGAGGTCTGCTCGGGCCTGACCGGCCACACGGAGGCGGTCCGTGTGGTCTTCGACCCCCGGCAGATCTCGTACGAACGTCTGCTCCAGCTCTTCTGGGAGTCCCACAACCCGACCCAGGGCTTCCGCCAGGGCAACGACGTCGGCACCCAGTACCGCTCCGCCGTCTACACCCACACCCCGGCCCAGGCGGCCGCGGCGGAGTCGTCCCGCGAGGCGTACCAGAAGGTGCTGGCGGACTCCGGCTACGGGGAGATCACCACCGAGATCCTCCCGGCGGAGGGGCGGGTGTTCTACCCGGCGGAGGGGTACCACCAGCAGTACCTCTCGGACGGCAAGAATCCGGACGGGTACTGCGGGCTGGGTGGGACAGGGGTCTCGTGCCCGATCGGTGTGGCCGGCGCGGGCGGCTGAGACTCTCCGCCGCCCGCGTGCGCGGTCCGGTCAGCCCGTCGTGCGGCTCGGCAGGCGCCAGCCGGGGCGCGGGAAGTGGCAGGTGTAGCCGTTCGGGTAACGCTGCAGATAGTCCTGGTGCTCGGGCTCGGCCTCCCAGAAGGGGCCGACCGGCTCCACCTCGGTGACGACCTTGCCCGGCCACAGTCCGGAGGCGTCCACATCCGCGATCGTGTCCTCGGCGATCCGCTTCTGCTCGTCGTCCACGTAGTAGATCGCGGAGCGGTAGCTGAGCCCGATGTCGTTGCCCTGGCGGTTCTTGGTGCTGGGGTCGTGAATCTGGAAGAAGAACTCCAGGATCGCGCGGAAGTCGGTGGCCTCGGGGTCGAAAAGGATCTCGATGGCCTCCGCGTGCGTGCCGTGGTTCCGGTACGTCGCGTTCGGCACGTCCCCGCCGGTGTATCCCACCCGGGTCGCCGTCACGCCCGGGAGCCGGCGGATCAGGTCCTCCATCCCCCAGAAGCATCCACCAGCCAGCACGGCCCTCTGCGTCTGCGCAGCCATTGAGGCTCCTCCACTCTCTGTCGGCTCGATCACTCTCGGGCGGCTCGGCTCGCACACCACCGGCATTCCCTGCCCACTCCGCTCAACGCACGAGACCACCGGGCGATTCCGTGCCCGCCCGGCCGGTCCTGCGGTCAGGTCAGTGGCGGTCGTAGCGGTGCCGGTCACACGGATCGCGCCACCGCCCCGGAGCGCCCGGAGGGTACGTGAAATCCCCGGCGCCTGATGGCACCGGGGACCTTCGCGTTACGTCACTTCTGGCCCTGGCACCGAGGAAGTCGACGGCCCATGACTACTTGGCGGGCTTGTAGAACGTGTACGTCGCCGAGTACGGGACGCTGACCTGGTCCGTGCCGGTGCAGGCCGTGGTCGGGGCCACGCCGCCTCGGGTGTTGAGGCGCTGGATGTAGGAGACGTCCGCGAAGACGCCCGTGCCGCGCGTCGCGGTGGACTGGAGGAGGAGTTCCGGGATCGTGCCCGTCTTGGGGGAGTTGGCGATGGCGGCGGCGTTGACCGCGCTGCCGTCGATCGTGGACACCCAGACCGGGCCGCGGGAGTGGAGGGCGACCGTGCGGCGGGAGTGGTCGTTCTTGGCCCAGAGGGTGGCGGCCGGCTCCAGCAGCTTCCAGGCGCCGTCCGTGCAGGTGTAGGTCTGGACGCCTTCGGCGGAGAAGACGCCGGTCAGTCTGTTGCCGTCCGGGACCTTCAGTGCGGCGGGAGCGTCGACGACGGGGCGGACCGTCTGCACGGGAGCGGCCTGGCCGACCGTCGCGCCCAGGAGCGTGGCGGCGGATGCGGCGGCGAGAGCCGTGGTGGTGAGGATGATTCGCTTGGCGAGTTTCATCGGGTTTGTCTCCAGAACGTTTCTGAACTCTGAGCTGAGAGCTACGAGCTGTGAGCTGCGAGCCATGAGTCGTGAACCAGGGCGCGGGTGCGGTCTCGATTTCGCTCATGTTCCTGTGCCGGGGGCCCTGCGGTTCGAGGAATTGTCCGGGCGCAGTGAGCGGTGATGTGCCATCAGACCCGCGCTGTGCCGTGAGGATCAACCACGAGAACGTGAACGAGTCGTGGGCATCACGTTCCCCCGTGGTGATCATCACGGCTCATGCGTACGGAGTATCGCCGGACGGGTTCCGGATCGGCCAGGGACTGCAGGGCACGCGCATGGTCACGTCGGCGTGGACTTCGGGGCGTTCGACGTGCCGTCAGGGCAGTTGCCGTGGTGGAAAACGGCTCGGGCGGCGCTCGCGCAGTGAGCGCGGGCGCCGCCCGGAGCGACGTGAACGGCGAGGAAAGCGAAAGGACTTGAGTCAGTTGGAGTGAATGAGAAGGAAGCCCCTTCATGGCCTCGCCGTCGGCAACGCTAGCACTCAGGCCGGGATCAGGTCGCGCAGGTTTTCGAGGGTGATGATCCGGGAGTCCGGGTGCAGGCCCTCGGGGCGTTCGAGGCCGATGTACGTCACCGGCTCGGCCGGGGCCGGGTCTGCCGGGTCGCCGTCCCACAGGTCAACTGCCGTGGTGTCGACGGACATCAGGTCGATCAGGTACCCCACCGTCAGCTGCTCGCGCTCCACGACCGCGCGCACCACCTTCGACACCGACACCTGGTTCTCCTCGACCCGGTTGGCATCCGAGATGCCCTTCAGATACAGGTGCAGCCACTTCGCACGCCACCGGCCGTCGTCCTCACGCCGGAACACCAGCGGCAGCGCGACCCGGCCCACCCCACGCAGCTCCGACTTCGTCCGCACCGTGCGCGGCTCGAACGGCCGGCCCTTCTGGTCGCTGTCGCGCAGCATGAAGCCGAAGAACGACTCCTCGGCCTCCTCGAAGCTTTCGCCTGCGTAGATGTTGACCTGCGGAACGATGAACGTGCTGCGCACCCGGTCCAGGGACAGGTCGATGAACTCCGAGGCCCCGTCGGGTGCTTCGGTGATGTCGCCCGAGTGCCGGCCCCCGACCGCAGTGAGGGACGTGTAGGAGAGCCAGGTGTCGGTGCTGTAGTCGGGGTGGAGGAGGAGCGCCGACAGGTCGTAGTCGGTGCGGCGGTCCTTCTCCTTCCAGTACACGAAGAAGCGCAGCCGTTCGCCGTCGACCGCCGAGACCGACCCTCGCGGCAGCACGCCGAACCCCTGCGCGGTCGCCCTGCCGCTGAGCGGGAGCGCCACGTCGAGGACGTCCGGGTCGACGAGGAGCCGGCCCGGTGCCGGGAGCCGGCGGCGCAGTTCGGCGTCGAGGGCGGCGATCAGACGGTCGCGGTCGGCGGCCGGTACGGTCGGGCGGTGGTCGGGGGTCACCCAGGCGCGGCCCCGGCGGTTGACGAAGATCCGGGGCGCGTCGCTCTCCCGCTCCCGGTTGTGGAAGTGCTCGCGCACCGAGAGCACGACCCGTCCGGAGACCTCGGGAGCGACCCGTACCGCGGCGGCCACCACCGCGTCGCGCTCCGTCTGGTCGGCGGCGATGCGCAGCAGCAGGTCCAGGGCGCGGAACAGCCTGCCGGGAGCGGACTCCAGCAGCTTCACCGCGCCGAGCACGTCGAACTCGTCGAGCAGCTTGTCCACCCGGCTGTCGAAGGACCGTGCCTCCTTCTCGCCCCGCGCGACGGCGAACACGTCGGCGGCGTGCGGCCAGCGCGGGTACTCGTGCGGGTGGAGCCGCTCACCGAGCCGCTTGAAGGGCTCGCGGTACGCGTGTACGTCGGCCAGCTTCGCCGGGTTCGCCGCGATCACGGCGTCCAGGCCCGCGAGCAGCGCCCGCCGCACCGGCCGCGACAGCGACCGGAACGGGGTCGGTTCCTGGAGGGTCACGTCACCGCCCGACAGCGCGCAGGCGAGCCGCAGTACGTCGGTGACGGTGTCGATGAGCAGGTCCGCACCGGCGCCGACGCGGACCTCGTTCACGACGGCGCGGATCTCCCGTACCGGGATCGCCTCCGGCTGCGGCCCGAGCGCGCACCGCTCGGCGAGGGCCTCGAGGTCGCGCAGGTCGTCCTCGCCCAGCGGGGTCGTGCTGCCCACCAACGCCAGGTACAGGTCGGTGAGTTCGTCGTCCAGGTCCCGGCCGAGGTGCAGCACGGTCACCCGGTCCCCGGCAGAGGCGATCAGCTCGTCCTGCGCCGCGAGCATCTCCTCGTACGTGTGCTGGTAGCGCCCGTACGTGGGGAGGCTGAGCAGATCCAGCACGCCGTGCGCGAGCTGCGTGAGCACACCCTCCCGCGCCTTCTCGTCGCCGAGGGCCTGCGCCACGCACCGCGTCCAGAACTCCTCGGTGTCGGGCACGTTCGCCGGGAAGTCGATGAAGTACGTGTTGTGCCGGACGTGGTCGCCGACCATCTCGCTCACCGTACGCAGCGTCCGCCTGGCGGTGTGCAGAACCGCGGCCTCGGACAGCCCCGACAGCCGCTCCAGCAACTCCGCCGAGAGCTTGAAGCCCACGGAGGCCAGCGCCACGTCGAACTGCCGCGCGACGGCGGCCCCTTGACCGGCAGAAGCCCCGAGGGAGCCCTTGGGCGAGGCAACGCGGTGGGTGTGCCGGATGACCAGCGATTCGAAACTGTGCGCCATTCCGGGATGGTCGCAGAGAGGGGCGAACCGGCGCATCGGAGTTTTTTCGCACGCACTCGGACGTCGTACGACGACGGGGCTCGTTCCCCCGCGGCCGGAAAGCTCAACTCTTGCTCTGAAGTGACAGGGGACAGGATTGTGCGCTGTCCTGCGGGGCGACACTGCGAGCAGACAAGGCGTCCGAAGGGGGGTTCGGCATGCGAATCGCGTTCCGGCGGTCCGTACCGGCGACGGGGACGACAGAGGAGTCCAGGGCTGCCCTGGACTCCTACGACGTCGCCTTCCTGGCGGGCGGGCCGCAGAGGGTGGCGGACAGCGCGCTGATCGCCCTGTCCGAGCGCGGCCTGCTGAGGCTCGGCGGTTCACGAGTACGTGCCGCGGGTGAGGCGCCGCCTCAACACCCGGTCGAGGGCGCCCTGTTCGCTTTGTGCCCGCGAAGCAGGAACACCGCCTCCGTACTCACCGCCCTGCAACGCTCCCCGGAGGTCGAGGAGATCGCCCGCCGACTTGCCGCACAGAACCTGGTGACGGGCTCTCGGCGCCGACCGACCCGTCTGGGCAGACGGCAACTGCGCGCAGCCGAACGGGCCGAGGGACTGCCGGAGTACGTCTTCAGCGGCCCCGCTGCCCTCCCGCCCGGCCCGGTCCGACGCGGCGTCGCGAGCGCACGGCCGATCCCGTCCGGTCTGGGCCGAACCCTGATCCGCATGGGCAAGGCCCTGGACCGCGACCACGACTCCGACTCCGACCCGGGTTCCGACTCGGGCAGCGCCTTCAGCTGTGGCGGTGGAAGCGGCAGCGACTGAGGGGAGGTTGACTCCGACGACTGCCTGGGGACCAGAAACTAGAGGCGAACAGCGATCTCCACGGCGACGTCGTCCCCCGCCGAGATGTCCTGCCGCTTGCGTACGGCGGCCTTGAGCGGCAGCAGATAGCCACCGTCCTTCGGGAAGAGGGACGTCTCGAAGACGACTTCGCCGATCCGTGCCTCGACGGGGATCACTCCCCAGCCGTACGACGCCATCGCGGCCACTTCGCGGATGTCGGCGGATTCCTCGTCCGGTACGGGGACGAAGTAGTACGGCGCCGGTCCGCGCCACTCGATCACCCGGCCTGCGAAGGCGAGTTCCACTGTGTCGGTCCCCTTTCGCGGCCTGCCTCTGCCGCTCACGGTGGCCAGGCTAGGGCTGGAACGGCCCACGTTCAAACAACCGTACGGCAGGGGAATCATCGGCTGACGGCGGAAGTTCACGAGACATGGCTGTCATCCACCACACGACCATGTCCCCCGGCAAGCTGGAACTGCTCACCGCCTGGCTGCCCACGCGGCCCTGGTACGTCGGCACAGGGCGTGCGCCCGAGCTGGCCAAGGTCGGCGGGTTTCGGCTCGACGATCCGGAGGGGGAGGTGGGCATCGAGTTCATGGTGGTCACGGACGCCGCCGACGAGACCCCGCGCTCCTACCACGTGCCCCTCAGCTACCGCGGCGCCCCGCTCGACGGAGCCGAGGAGGCACTCGTGGGCACGTCCGAGCACGGCGTGCTGGGCAAGCGCTGGGTGTACGACGGGACCCAAGACCCGGTCCTCGTCGCCCAGTTGATCGCCCTCCTCCAAGGCCGCACCGAAGCGCAGGCCCAGAGCGTGTCCGACACTCCCGACGCCTCTGTCACCCGTCACTTCACGGGAGCCGAGGTCGACGCCGAGGTCACCTCCCTCGCCGTCACCGATGGACAGCACGGCACCGCCGTAGCCGTGGAAACTGCTGCGCGCACCCTGACACTCGAAGTGACGCGCGTCCTCTCGCCGGAGCAGCAGGACCCGGCGGCCGGCGCACCCGAGGCTCAGGGGCACATCACCGCCGGCTGGCGCCTGCCCGACGGCGGCGAGGGTCGCGCCCAGTTCGTACTACTGCGCTGACGAGACAAGGGGCCCGCACCCCGTACGTACGTCAAACCGCTTGGCGGTAGTACGACGCCACAGCCGACTGTCCGGTGTAGTTGGGCCCCGCGTCGGGGTCGGCCCCCAGGTAGGTGAAGGGAAGCTCGATCGACCGGCCGCCCCGCAGGCTCAGCCGGTGATGCCGGGCCGAGTAGTCGAAGCCCGCCGCGCGCAGTGCCGCGAGGACCGGGCGGGAGGCGTCGGTGCCGTCGGGGCGCCGTAGCGTCGTGGGGTCGAAGTGGGCGACCAGTCGGCCGGTGTCGGTGAGCCAGGAGGCCGCCCGTTCCAGAAGGGCGAGGCGGTCGCCGATGTAGTGGAGGCCGTGGACGCAGGTGATGAGGTCGTACCGGCGGACCGGGGCCCACCGGCCGAGGTCGGCGGCGACGAGTTCGAGACCGTCGGGCAGCGCGGGCGTCCGCAACGGCCCGACCAGGTCCACGCCGGTGATCACGGCCTGCGGAAGCCGCTGGGCCGCCGCACGAAGGGCCAGCCCTTCTCCGCTGCACAGGTCGAGCCAGGACGGTGCCGGACCGCACCCGTCGAGGAACTCGGCCGGGTCGAAGCCGAGTTCGCGCGCGTAGCTGTTGACGCCGGTCAACACCCGCTCGCGGTTCATCGTGTTGTTGGCCACGACGGAGTGCCCGGCCAACTCGCCGTCGTCGATCAGCCGAGGCGGCGATTGGGTGGCCGTCATGGGCGAAGTACCGTCGTTCACCGAGCAATTGTGCGTCACCGCGGCCACCCAGCACCTGGCACCCGAGCCGCTCAGCCCCCGCCCCCACCCCCGCTGCCCTAACTCCCGCTCCCGTAAGGCCGAGTGAGGATCTCCAGGCTGTGGCCGTTCGGGTCCTCGAAGTATGTTCCCCGGCCGCCGTCGTTCCTGTTGATCTCCTGCGGGCGGTGGTGGAACGGGTCCGCCCAGTACATGAGGCCCGTATCCCGGATGCGGGTGAAGATCGTGTCGAAGTCGTCCTCCGAGACCAGGAACGCGTAGTGCTGGGGCGTGATCGTGCCCTCCGTGTCCATGTAGTCCAGGGTCACGCTGTTGGGTATCGCGACCGGGGCGAACGGGCCGAACTGCGGGCTCACCTCCAGGCCGAGGATGTCGGCCAGGAATCGCGCCGAGGTCTTCTTGTCGTGCGCAGCGACGATGGTGTGGTTCAGCTGGACTGTCATCTGTGAACCCCCTTTGTCTCCTTCTCCCACGCTACGACCCCGTGTCCACCCCGCCCGGCAGGCAAGTTAAGGTAAGGCTTGCCTTAGAAATTGACCTGTTGCGGAGTGACAAGTGCGTACGTTGAAGTGGCAGGCCGTCGTGGCCGCGATCCTCGCCGGAGGGCTGCTGACCAGCTGCTCGTCGGCCTCCGACAACGATGCCAAGGCGGCCGGCGCAGAAGCCCGCAACCCTGTCATGGGTGCCTCCGAGGGTGCCTCCCAAGGCCCCTCGGCCGCCCCCTCCGCCCTCGCCGACGGCATGGGCTCCGACGTCGGCACGGACGGCACCTTCCCCCGTACCGTCACCCACTTCAAGGGCACGACCACCCTCAAGACCGCGCCCACCCGGATCGCCGTCCTCAGCACCGGACAGCTCGACGATCTCCTCTCCCTCGGGCTCGTCCCGGCCGCCACCACCCGCGCCGACAACGCCGGGCTCGTCCCCGACTACCTCGCCGACGCCTTCCCGCAGGACAAGGCGAAGCTCGCCGCCATGACCGACGCGGGCACCCGGCAGGCGCCGAACCTCGAAACCCTCGCCGCCGCCAAGCCCGATCTCATCCTCGCCAACGACTCCCTCGGCGACCTCTACCCCAAGCTCTCCAAGATCGCGCCGACCGTCGTCACCGCCGGCAACGGCATCAACTGGAAGCGCGATCTCCTGCTCGTCGGGGAGGCCGTGGGCAAGGGGCAGGCCGCCCAGGACATGGTCGACGACATCGCCGCCGATGCCGCCGAGAAGGGCAAGTCCCTCGGCTCCACCACCGTCTCCATGGTCCGCTTCACCCCCGACCGCACCCGGATGTTCGGCGTCTCCTCCTTCACCGGGTCCATCGCCGTCGACATGGGACTCGGGCGGCCCAAGTCCCAGCAGTTCAGGGCGATTTCGGAGGACATCGGGGCCGAGAGCATCGACACCGCCGACGCCGACTGGATCTTCTACTCCGTGCAGGGGGACGCCGGCAAGACCGATGCCGCGAGTGTCGTCGCCGGGCCGCTCTGGAAGTCCATGAAGGCCGTCACCGCCGGGCACGCCGTCAAGGTCGACGACGACCCCTGGTACCTCAACGCCGGCCCGACCGCCGCCCGTCTCGTCGTACGACAGCTCGCCGAGCACATCGGCAAGTGAGCCCCCGTATAGGCGCACGTATCGCCTGGCCGGCGGCCGTCCTCGTGGTGGCCGCCGTCTCCCTCCTCAGCCTCGCCGTCGGTACCCGGCCCGTGCCGCCGGGTGCCGTCCTCGACGCGCTGCTGCACGGCGGGAGTACGCCGGACGCGCTGGTCGTACGTTCGCTGCGGGTGCCCCGGACCGAGATCGGGCTCACCGCCGGGGCCGCCCTCGGGCTCGCCGGGGCCGCGCTCCAGGCCGTCACCCGCAACCCGCTCGCCGACCCGGGCATCCTCGGGCTCAGCCAGGGCGCGGCGGCCGGCGTCGTGTTCGCCATCGCGCTCGGCCTCGCGAACGGCTTCGGCGGATACGTCTGGTACGCCTTCGCCGGTGCCGTCGTCGCCGCCTGCCTGGTGTACGCCATCGCCTCCCGCGGCCGGGGCGGCGCCTCCCCCGTGAAACTCGCCCTCGCCGGTACCGCGCTGGCCGCGATGACCGGCGGGGCCACCACCGTCGTCCTCACCTCCAGCTCGGCCACGCTCGACCAGTTCCGCTTCTGGCAGGTGGGCGCGCTCAGCGGACGGGACGCGGACACGGTCGCGCGGATGCTGCCGTTCCTCGTCGCCGGGGCACTGCTCGTGCTGGCCTGCGCCCCCGGCCTCGACGCCCTCGCACTCGGCGACGACACGGCCCGCGCGCTCGGCCACCGGGTGCATGTCGTACGGGGTGCCGCGGCACTCGGCGCGACCCTGCTGACGGCCGCCGCGGTCGCCGCCGCCGGGCCGATCGCCTTCATCGGCCTGGCCGTACCCCACCTGGCCAGGCGCATCCTCCCCGGCAGCCATCGCCGCATCCTCCCCCTCTCCGCCCTCCTCGGCGCGGCCCTGCTCCTGGCCGCCGATGTCGCCGGACGGGTCGTACGGGCGCCCGCCGAGGTCCCGGCCGGTGTCATGACGGCGCTGGTCGGCGTGCCTGTGCTGGTGGTGCTCGTACGTCGGAAGGTGGCGAGTACGTGACCGCCGGCACTCCGGGCTCCCTCCCTCGCGGGGTCGCCGTACTGCGACCCGGGCCCCGCCTCTCGCTCCTCCTGCACCGACGGTCGGCCCTCGTAGCCGTCGCACTTCTGGTCGTGCTCGCCCTGGCAATGGGGATATCCGCGTGTGTCGGGCAGACGTACATCCCGCCCGGTGAGGTGTGGGAGGCCATCCGAAGCGGCAGCGGACCCCACGATCTCGTCGTCAATGAGCTGCGGGTGCCCCGGATCGTCCTCGGGGCGCTCGTCGGGGCCGCCCTCGGGCTGGCGGGGGCGCTCGTGCAGAGCGTGACGCGCAATCCGCTGGCCAGCCCGGACGTCATCGGCGTCGGGCACGGGGCCGCCGCCGCGACCGTGCTGGCGCTCGCCACCGGGGCAGTCGCCTCGCCGGGGGCCATGCCCGCCGTGTCCGTCGCGGGCGGGCTCGCGGCTGCCGCGCTGGTGTACGTACTCGCCTGGCGGCGCGGGATGCAGGCGAGCCGGTTCGTGCTGACGGGGGTCGGAATCGGCGTCGCACTCTCGGCTGTCGTCCAGCTCTACCTCACCGACAGCGAACTTGAGGCCGCCGAGCAGCTCAAACTGTGGCTCACGGGCAGCCTGAACGGACGCGGCTGGGAACAGGCGGGCCCGCTGACCGTCGTACTCCTGGTGTGTCTCCCCGGCCTGATATGGGCCAGCAGAGCGCTGCGGCCCCTCGGCCTGGACACCGACACTGCCGCCGCGCTAGGCGTACGGATACAGCGAACGCAGCTCGGCCTGACCGTCCTGGGGGTCGTCCTGGCCGCCGTGGCGACCGGCGCCGCCGGCCCGATCGGCTTCATCGCACTCACCGCACCCCAACTGGCGAAACGCCTCACCCGCACCCCTCAACTTCCGCTGCTGGGCTCGGCGTTGACGGGGGCAGTGGTACTGGTCGGGGCCGACCTGACGGCCCGCACGCTGATGCCCCCACTGGAAATCCCAGTGGGGGCACTAACAGCACTGGTGGGCGGCCCGTACTTGCTATGGCTCCTGGCAGCCCGGCGCCCCTAGGGGCGCGGGGCTGTGTCGATGTGCGGCTCCGCCGCGTGGGCGCGACCAGCCCCCACCGACCCGCAGCCGAGAACTAGATCGTCGCGGTGTCGATCACAAACCGGTACCGAACATCACTCGCCAGCACCCGCTCGTACGCCTCATTGATCTGCTCCGCACTGATCAGCTCAATCTCCGACCCCAACCCGTGCTCCGCACAGAAGTCCAGCATCTCCTGGGTCTCCTGAATCCCCCCGATGCCAGACCCCGCAAGGGTCTTACGCCCACCGATCACCGAGAACAGGTTCAGCGCGACAGGCTCCTCGGGCGCACCCACGTTCACGAACGCGCCGTCCGTCTTGAGGAGGGACAGGTACGCGTCCAGGTTCAGCGGAGCGGACACCGTCGACAGGATGATGTCGAACGTGCCGCGCAGTTCCTTGAACGTGGCCTCGTCACTGGTCGCGTAGTAGGACGACGCACCCAGCTTCAGCCCGTCCTCCTTCTTGCGCAGCGACTGTGAAAGGACGGTGACCTCGGCGCCGAGCGCGCTCGCGATCTTGACACCCATGTGGCCGAGGCCACCCATGCCGAGGATCGCGACCTTCTTGCCGGGACCGGCGTTCCAGTGCTTCAGCGGGGAGTACGTGGTGATGCCGGCGCAGAGCAGCGGCGCGGCCACGTCGAGGGAGAGGCCGTCGGGGATGCGGACGGTGTAGTTCTCGTCGACGACGATCTTCTCGGAGTAGCCGCCGTAGGTCGGCTCACCGTTCTTGTCGAGGGCGTTGTACGTGCCGACACCGCCCTTGAGGCAGTACTGCTCCAGGCCGGCCTCACAGTTCTCGCACTCACGGCACGAGTCGACCAGGCAGCCGACGCCCACGTGGTCGCCGACCGTGAACTTGGTGACGCCGGAACCGACCGCCTCGACGACACCGGCGATCTCGTGGCCGGGGACCATCGGGAAGATGGCCTCGCCCCAGCCCTCGCGGGCCTGGTGGATGTCGGAGTGGCAGATACCGGCGAACTTGATGTCGATCAGGACGTCGAACTCGCCGACCTCACGACGCTCGATCGTGGTCCGCTCCAGCGGAGCCTTGGCGGAGGGGGCGGCGTATGCAGCGACAGTGGTCATGCCGGGGGTCTCCTAGGGGGGATTCCGTCCCCGGCCGCCTTCTGACCGGGCACGGCGATCAGTCTGCCGAACGTTCCGCCTTTCACCCAGCCCACGCTTCTGCGTACGTCCGCCGGTCCTACCACTGGCGGGGTCAGGCTCGTGTTCGTACGACCGGGAATACTGGACCGTATGGACGATCAGCCCGAATCCGCGCACCCGGCAGCTCCCGGCACAGGACAGGCCCTGGACCGGCGTGCCGAGCTGAGCGAGTTCCTGCGCACCCGGCGGGCCCGGCTCAAGCCGGAGGACGTGGGGCTGCCGGACTTCGGGCGGCACCGCAGGGTGCCCGGGCTGCGCCGCGAGGAGCTGGCCCAGCTGGCCGGGGTGTCCGTCGCGTACTACACGCGGCTCGAACAGGGCAACGGGCGGAACGTCTCCGCGGAGGTCCTGGACGCCATCGCCCGCGCCCTGCGGCTGACGGGCGCGGAGCACGCCCACCTCACCCACCTGGCGAAGCCGAAGCAGCACAAGAAGAAGCCGTCGGTGCGGGCGCAGGTCGTACGCGGGACGCTGCGGCAGCTGCTCGACACGATGGACGGCGTCCCGGCGTACGTCGCGGGACGGCGTACGGACATCCTGGCGTGGAACTCGATGGCCGCGTCCCTCTTCGGCGACTGGGCCGAGCTGCCTCCGCAGGACCGGAACTGGGCCCGGCTGACGTTCCTTCGCCCCGACTACCACGACCTGTTCCTGGACTGGGAGCAGAAGGCGATCGACATCGTCTGCCATCTCCGCATGGACGCCGGCTGCTACCCGGAGGACGCGAAACTGGCCGCCCTGGTGGGCGAGTTGTCGGTGAAGAGCGAGGAGTTCCGATGCCTGTGGGCCACCCACGACGTCAAGGAGAAGAGCCACGGCGTGAAGCGGTTCCGCCATCCCCTGGTAGGCGAACTGACCCTGAACTTCGAGTCGTTCAGCCTCCCGGACGACAGCGACCAGATGCTCCTCGTCTACCACGCGGAACCGGGCTCACCTTCGGCAGAGGCACTGCGCCTGCTGGCAAGCTGGGGCCGCGACGCGACAAAGGCAGGCGCGGGCTCCTGAACCGGTAGCCGGTCTCGCCCCCGCCGCCCCTACCCGTCCCATCCTCGGGGGCGCTGCCCCCGAACCCCCGCTCCTCAAACGCCTGAGGGGCTGAATCTTCCAGCCCGTCCGGCTTTTGAGGACGAGGC
>NZ_JBSFDA010000201.1:0-17612 GCF_053593675.1 Streptomyces sp. NPDC002156
GTCCGCCCGGAGGGCGGGCCCGGCGGCGTCTGGTGCGTGCCCTCGGCGTGCCGGGCGGAGTCCCTGTACTGGTTGTACGTGGGGCTTCGCCCGGTGCGGCGAGAGTGCGTGCCGGGCGTCGCCGGGCAGGCGGGACTTTGCGGACACGGCCTAGCCGGTCGGCGGCCCAGACGCCGACCACGTTGAAGGCCACCACGACGGCGGCGATGGCGGTGCCCGGCACGAGTGCGGGGAGCAGGGCGTTCTGGACGATGGCGGCCTGGCCCTCCTGGACCATCAACCCCCAGTCGGAGCTGGGCGGCTGGGCGCCGAAGCCGAGGTAGCTGAGGGTGGCCAGGCCCATCAGGGCCTCGCCGAACAGGACGACGAGGTAGCCGACGACGGACCGGGCCAGGTTGGGCACGAGATGGGCCACGCAGATACGGGTGCCGCTCATGCCGAGGACGCGGTAGGCATCGATGTACGCCTTGGACCGTTCGGCCAGCGCGACACTGCGCGTGTACTTGGCGATCGTCGGGGCGTAGGCCAGCCCGAGGGCGATCACGGACGTGGTCATGCCGGCACCGAACACCGCGATGATCAGTACGACGAACAGCAGGCCCGGGAAGGCGTACATGACGTCGGTGATCCGGGACAGCAGCGTGTCCACCCAGCCGCCGCGCCACGCGGCGACCGTCCCGAGGGTGACGCCCAGCACGGAGGCGAGCAGCAGCAGGAGCAGTGGCGCGAGCAGGCTGGTGCGGGCGCCGTACAGCACCCGGGAGAGCAGGTCCTGCCCCGAGGCGTCGGTGCCGAGGGGGTGGGCGCCGCTGGTGCCGACCAGGGAGGACGACAGGTCGATGGCGTCGGGTGCGTACGGGGCGAGGAGCGGGGCGAAGGCCGCGGCGAGCACCACGAGGGCGAGGAAGACCGCGGCGACGGTCACGCCCCACGGGCGGCGGGCCCGTTTCACGGTGACCGGCAGGACACCGGCCGGGACGGCCTCGGCGGGGAGGGCGGTCATGCGGTGCTCCTCATGGCGGTCAGGCGGGGGTCGAGCAGGGGGTGCACGAGGTCCACAACGGTGGTGACGACTATGTAGGAGGTGACCATCAGCAGCAGGACCGCCTGGGCGACCGGGAAGTCATGGGTGTTGATGGCGCCGACGAGCAGCGAGCCGATGCCGCTCAGCCCGAAGACGGTCTCGACGGCGACCGTGCCGGCGAGCATGCCCGCCGTGACCAGGCCGCACATGGTGACGATGGGGCCGAGGGCGTTGCGCAGGATGTGCCGCCTGATGATCTGCCGTTCGGGCAGTCCCGCCGAGCGGGCCACCGCCACGTGTTCGGCGGCGCCCGCCTCCACCATGGCCTGCCGGGTGACGCGGCTGATGACGGCGAGGGAACCGAGCGCCATGGCCACGGCGGGCAGGGTGAGGTGGTGGAGGGTGCCGCCGACACCCTCGCCGCTGCCGGTCACGGGGAACCAGCCGAGCTTCACCCCGAAGAGGGCGACGAGAGCGATGCCTCCGACGAAGGACGGTACGGACGCGGCGAGCGTGGTGGTGCCGACGACGGCCGAGTCGACCCAGCCGCCCTGGCGGATCGCCGCCAGGATGCCCGCGCCGACGCCGAGCACCACGAACAGGACGGTGGCGTACGCGACGAGGACGAGTGTCGTCGGGAACCGTGAGGACAGCAGGTCGGAGACCTGGTCGCTGTACTGGAAGGAGCGGCCGAGGTCGAGGTGGACGCAGTCCCACAGCCAGCGGCCGTACTGGACGACCAGGGGCTCGTCCAGGTGGTACTGGGCGCGGACACTGGCCAGCCGTTCGGGGGTGAGCTTGTCCCGGCCGCCCGCGAGGAAGACGGCGGGGTCGCCGGGGGCCGCGTAGACGGCAGCGAAGATCACGAACGAGGAGGCCAGCAGGGTGGCCAGCAGTCCCGAGAGCCGCCGGCCGATGGCGACGATCATGCGGTTCAGCCCTTCTTGGCGCCGAGCTGTGCGGCCCAGGGAGAGTAGAGGTAGGCCATGGAGGCGGGCGGGCCGGTCAGTTCGCTGTTCAGGGTGAGGACGGTGGGCGTCTGGGCGACGGGGATCCACACGGCCGCGTCGGCGAACTGCCGCTGGATGTCCACGACGAGGGCGGCGCGCTTCTTGTCGTCGATGGTACGAAGGGCCTCCTCGACCTTGGCGTCGTAGTCGGCGCTCTTGAATCCGACCCAGTTGTTCGAGCTGTCGGACAGGGCGTTGTCGTAGAAGCCGATGGGGTCGCTCTTGGAGATGTACCAGTCGGCGACCAGGACATCGAAGTCGGCGCGGGCGCCCTTGTCGCCGTAGGCCTCCTGGTAGGCGGAGGAGGGCAGGGTCTTGATCTCGCCCTTGAGGCCGAGCTGGGTGAGGGCGGCGCGGACGGCGTTGGCGATGACCAGGCGGCCCTGGGTGCTGTCGGTGCCGATCACGATGGGGCCGGTCGGCGCGGACTTGGCCTGCTTGACGAGTTCCTTGGCCTTGGCGAGGTCCTCGGCGGACGGGGTCGCCGGGGCCTCGGTGAGCTGCTTCTGGGCGGCGGCGAAGGTCGCCTTCTCGTAGCCCCAGGAGCCGGAGCCGACAGGGGTGGCCCAGGGTTCGGCGAGGCCGCCGTAGCCGGCCTTGGCGATGCCTGCGCGGTCCAGCACCAGCGAGAGGGCCCGGCGGATGTCGGGGTCGGCGAGGCCGCCACGTTCGGTGGGCAGTAGGGCGAGGGTGGCGGTGCTCGGGCCGTAGTACTGGGTCAGGCCTTTGGTGCCGCGCAGGGAGGCAGCCGCGCCGGGGGTGTCGGCGTAGGCGCCGTCGGCGGCGCCGGTCTTCAGCGCGTTGACCATCGCGCTGTCGTCGGCCCAGCGGAAGACGACCTGCTTGGTGAGCGGCTTCTTGCTCCAGTAGGAGTCGGAGGCGGTCAGCGTGATGGAGTCGCCGGACTTCCAGCCGCTCAGCTCGTACGGCCCGGAA
The DNA here is from genome assembly GCF_053593675.1 of Streptomyces sp. NPDC002156. NCBI lineage: Bacteria > Bacillati > Actinomycetota > Actinomycetes > Kitasatosporales > Streptomycetaceae > Streptomyces > Streptomyces sp. NPDC002156. The sequence continues at coordinate 2,971 of NZ_JBSFDA010000201.1, forward strand.
CAGGCGTCTCCCTGGCCGGGGGTGCCGAAGTCGTCGCCCGCCTTTTTCACCTGCGCGTCGTTGTAGACGAGGCCGGCGTCGCCCGCGAGGGCCTTGGTGAACAGGGCGTCGGGCTGCTTGAACGTGATGGTGATCTCGCGGTCGCCGGTCTTGGTCATCCTGTCGACGTTGCCGAACTCGTCGGACTGCTCCATCTCCGGCTCGGCGTGCCGGCGCAGGCTGAACAGGACATCGTCGGCGGTCATCGCGGACCCGTCGTGGAAGGTGACGCCGTCGCGCAAGGTGAGTACGAGGGTCTTCGCGTCCGGTCTGCTCTCCTTCGCCACGAGCGAGGGCTGTACGGACATGTCGGGCTGGAGTTGGTACAGGCGTTCGCAGACGTTGCTGAGGACGGTGCGGCCCGCGCTGCCGCCCTGGGTGTCGAGGTCGAGGGACTCCGGCTCGTCCGCCAGCAGCCAGTTCACGGAGGTGACGGAACCGGTGGCGGGGGCCGTGGTGGGAGTGAGTTCGAGCTTGGTGACGTCGACGGCGGCGCCGTCGCCCGCGGAGGAGCCGGTGTCGGCTCCGCTACAGGCGGCGGTGAGGGCCAGCGCTCCGGCGAGGCCTGCGGCCGCGACAGCGGACTTGAGCTTCATGACAGTGCTCCTGGGCGGAAAACGGGGATCCGGGATTCGGGAGTGGGGGCCTTCAGTTCGGGGCGTGGGGACCGTCGTAGAGGTTCCAGGGGAGGTGCTGGTACTCGTGGTCGCAGGGGGTGCCGGCCGTGACGTGGTAGTCGCCGGCGGTGAGGTCCACGCAGGAGGACACCAGCGTCGTCCAGTGCTTGATCTCGGGTTCTCGCGGGTCGGCGTGGGTGCAGAGCGACTCGGGGTGGCCGAGGTGGTCCGACATCGACTGCTTGATCAGCTTGCGGGTCTCGTCCGGGCCGGTGGCGTCGCGCAGTCGGCGCAGACCTTCCTCGGCGCGTGGCACGCGTACGAGGGAGTCGGGTGACAGGGGCCGGTATCCGGCGGCCAACGCCGTGGGGACACCTGCCTGGTAGTGGTTGCCGTGGACGAGCAGGCCGTCGGTCGGATACAGCCAGCCATGGCCCGCCGGGGTGGTCTCCAGGTCGACGGCGAAGCCCTCGCGGCAGGTGAGCAGGGCGTTGCTGGCGATATGGGCGCGGGTGCGGCACAGCACGTTGAGGGCGTCGGTGATGCTGGGCTGGTCCAGGACACTGCGCCGGATCACGGTCTGCGGCAGGCCCACGGCTTCGTCGAAGCGTCCGCCGAGACCGTTCGCGTTGAGGGCGATCCCCGCCGAGCTGGCTCCCTGGCGGCCGATCTGCCCGGCCTCCACCTGCATCAACAGGGTCGGCTTGGGCGGCTGGACGATCCGGAGCATGACCACCGTGTCCTGGACGCCGGCCCGCCAGTCCCAGTTCTGCCCGGCCCAGACATGGCCGTCCCCGCTGGCGGGCCCGTAGGCGGCGAAGGAGGTGCAGCCCTCGGCGGGCTCCTCCTCGCGCACCTCGCCGAACTCGCGCATCCCGCTGAAGGAGTCGTCGTAGATGACCTCGCCGCGCGCGTTCAGCGCCAGTACGTCGAGCAGGTCGACGCCCGCGCCGTCGGCGATGCCCTGCATCTCCTCCACCAGGTGCGGCGCGTAGTCCCGGACGGGGTCGAGCCAGCGGGCGGCGCGGGCGGTGACCTGCTGCCAGGTGAGACCCGACGAGGCGCCGAAGGCCTCCTCGTAGTAGCCGAGGGAAGCCGCCAGTTGTCCGGCCACGGCCTCTCCGTACTGCCTGCCACGCTGGGCCGGAGTACCGGAGATCTCGACGACCGGGAGACTGTGCTGCATGCGGGGGCTCCTCGAAAGACACATGTGCCGTAACATTCGTTCCGAAAGTTCGACTTTCTGGAACGCGATGTTCAGAGAGTAACGTCAGTGACGTAGGAGTCAATGGCTGTAATGGCGATTTCAAAAACGGGCAGTGCCGCCCCCGGAGGGCTCACGCGTCTGCGCGCCGCCGTCCGCGACCAGTGGGACGAGCTGTCCGCCTCCGAGCAGACCGTCGCGCAGTACCTGGTCAGCGCCCCTGCCGAGAAGCTGATGTTCGCCAGCGCCCAGGAGCTGGGGAGCGCCAGCGGCACCAGCAACGCGACGGTCGTACGCGCCCTCCAACGATTGGGTTACGCCGGTCTGCCGGCGCTCAAGCGGGAGCTGGCGGCCGACTTCACCGCGGCCACGGCCCCCGATGTCCGGCTGGCGCAGCGCATCGCGCATGTCGGCAAGGACCTGGAGAACATCTGGAGCGACATCTTCGAGGAGACCCAGGAGCGCATCGACCAGTGCCGGCGGCTCACCGGGACGGAGGCGCTCGAACGGGCGGTCGCCGCGCTCGCCGAGGCCCGTGAGGTGCTGTGTTACGGGGCCGCCGCGTGTGAACTCGGGGCCCGCCACCTCGCCCGGTCGCTCGGCCGGATCGGCCGCCGCGCCCGTTTCGCGGGCGAGACCGGCTTCGCGCTCGCCGACTCGCTGCTCACCCTGGGGCAGGGCGACGCCGTGGTGATCTTCCAGCCGGGGCGGCCGCTGCCGGAGCTGACGGTCCTGGTGGAGCGGGCCCGCGCGGTCGGTGCCAAGGTCGTGTTCGTCACCGACGAGCTGAGCGAGGCCTTCGAGGACCGCGTCGACGCCGTACTGATCGCGCCCGGTACACCGACCGGGATCACCAACGAGGTCCTGACCGCCCTGATCGTGGCGGACGCGCTCCTGCTCGCACTGACCGCCCTGGACGAGACGTCGGCGGTCGAGCACTCCCACCAGCTCAACGCACTGCGGGCCCTGCTGCCGGGGGAACAGGGGAACCGTCGCGGCTGAGCGGCTGCTACAGGGTGGCGCTGTCCCACACGGCGGTGAGGCCGGTGTCCGATGTCGCGGCATCGTCTATCGGCTGCTCCGCCCAGATGGTCTTGCCGCTGTGGTGGTACCGGCTGCCCCAGCGTCTGCTGAGCTGGGCCACGAGAAAGAGCCCTCGCCCGCCTTCGTCGCCCGCCAGGGCCCGGCGAAGGCGTGGCTGGGTGTTGCTGGAGTCGCGGACCTCGCACACCAGGGTGGTGTCGTCGTGGAAGAGACGCAGACCGACGGTGCCGCCCGCGTACCGCATGGCGTTGGTGACCAGTTCGCTGACGGTCAGTTCCGTCGTGAAGGTGAGGTCGTCGAGCCCCCACTCGGCGAGTCTGCGCGCGACGGCGTTCCGGGCTTCGGCGACCGCCGCCGGATCGTCGGGGAACTGCCAGTCGGCGATGTCCGCCGCCGGAAGCAGCCGGGGCCGGGCCAGCAGGAGCGCCATGTCGTCGCGGGGCGGCGCCTCGGCGGCGCGGGCCATGACGGCACGGCCGATCTCCTCCAGCGTCCCGTCGCCCCGGCAGAGGGACGTGAGGGTGTCGAGAAGGTCCCGGGTGCCCTGGTCGGCGTCGCGGGATCCCCGTTCCACGAGGCCGTCGGTGTAGAGCGCGAGGGTGCTGCCTGCCTCCAGGGCGACGGTGGTCACCTCGAAGGGCATGCCGCCGACTCCGAGCGGTGGTCCCGGGGACACCTCGACCGGACGGGCGGTGCCGTCGGGCCCGATCACCGCGGGCGGCGGATGCCCGGCGCTGGCGAGGGCGCAGCTGCCGGTGAGCGGATCGTAGACCGCGTACAGGCAGGTGGCGCCGATGGTGTCCCTGTCCTCGGGATCGGCCTCGTCGGCGAGTTGCTGGACGAGGTCGTCCAGGTGGATGAGGAGTTCCCCCGGCTCCAGTTCGAGGTCGGCGAGCGTACGGATCGCGGTCCGCAGGCGTCCCATGGTCGCCGCGGCGTGCAGTCCGTGGCCGAAGACGTCGCCGACGACGAAGGCCACCCGCAGCGAGGGCAGCGGGATGGCGTCGAACCAGTCGCCGCTGATGTCCGCCCCGCCGCCGGCCGGCACATAACAGCCGGCCGATTCGGCCGCCGCGGTGCTCGTCGTGGCCCTCGGGAGCAGACGCTGCTGCAGCGCGACCGCTGCCCGGTGCTCGCGGGTGTACCGGCGGGCGTTGTCCACGCTGAGCGCGGCCCGTGAGGAGATGTCGAACACGAGGTCCGCGTCCTCCTGTTCGAACGGCTCCGGCTGCTCGGTCCGCCAGACGGCCACGAAACCCAGCAGCAGACCGCGCGCGTACAGCGGCGACACCACGGCGGAGTGGCCCCGCTCGGGCATCACCGCCCGGATCAGTTCCGGGTCGCCGAGGAGGTCGAGCATCTCCTGCCGGGTCGTGTTGTAGACGGTGTCCCCCTGGATGGCGGCCCGCCGCACCTGCGGGACATCGGGGAACCGCGGGACCACCCCGCCGACGGGAACGAGTTCGGCGGGCCAGGGCCCGGTGGCCGAGGCGACGGCCACCCGGCGCAGCCGCAGCCAGTCGCCGGGCCGGATCACCTTCGACGGCTCCTCGCCCTCGAGCACGGACTCGGCGATCTCGACCGACGCCATGTCCCCCAGGGCCGGTACCAGCACGTCGGCGATGTCCTGGGCGGTGCGGGTCACGTCCAGGGAGGCGCCGATACGTGCCGACGCCTCATGGCCCACCTCCGTGCGCCGCCGCGCCCGCCGCTGCTGCGTGCTGTCGGTGAAGAACGCGGCGATCCCGGTCGGCCGGTCGTGACCGTCCGCCAGCCGGAAGGCGGACACGGACACGTACCGCTCCCGCCCGGACCCGTCCGGTGCGGACATCCGCTGTTCCCGTGCGAGCAGCGGCACTCCCGTGTCGAGCACCTGCCGCAGCTGGTCCCCGACGTCCTTGGCGTCCGCCGGGGAGATGACGTCTCCGAGACGGTGCCCGGGGCGCAGCAGCGGCCAGCCGTGCACCTCGGCGATGACGTTCGTGCGGACGACTCTCAGTTCGGTGTCACAGAGGACGACCCCGAGGAGGGACTGCGCCAGCAGGGCGGTCAGCAGCGACGATCCCTGTTCCTGTTCGCCGTCCTCGCGGCTCGGCGCCAGCAGCAGGACGCGCTGGGAGGACCCGCCCAGGGGCACCTCGTCGACGGTGGTGTCGACCGTCCGGCCCGAGGCGTGCCGGAACGCGACCCGCCCCGCCGGTACGGCGAGGGAGTCGCCCCGGGTGTCCGCGCCGCTCCCCCGCACCGGCTCGGCGAGCAGCCGTGCCAGTGGCCGCCCGCAGACCTGCTCGGCCGGCCGCCCCAGCAGTTCCGCCGCCGCCCGTGACCACCCCTGGACGATCCCCGCGCTGTCGAGCAGGACGACGGCGACCTCGTCGGCCGGTATGTCCACGCCGTCGTGCTCGCTCAGGCCTGCCATGCGCACCTCACCTGCGGCGCTGTCTCCCGCGCCGCGCTCCCCTTCATTATGGTGCGCCGCCCTGCACCACGCCCGGCGCCCGCGACAAGGGGACGCAGGGGCACTTGGCCGCCGAATACGTTATTGCGAAAATCTTGCAATAACGCCCGCACGAGGCCCCTCAGGCGGGTCACCTCCCCTTGCGCCAGTGCTCGAATCGTGGTTCCGGTGTGAACTCCATGCTGAACGAGGCGAGCTCGCCGACGAGGAGTCCGCGCAGGAACTCGACCATGCCCAGGGGGACGACCTCGCACGTCTTCGAGCCATGGCGGGCGAAGAGCAGGACGGGCCATTTGTCGGGGTCGGGATCGCTGGTCAGCCAGCACAGCATGTCGGCGTGGGACGTATAGCCCCAGGCGAGGATGTGCTCCGGGTCGAGGTCCAGGTCGTCCTGGTCGTCGCCCTCCTCCTCCCAGGCCAGTCGGGCGTTCCCCGTCTCGTCCTCGAAGTCGTCGGGGGAGAACGGGTAGGCGCCCGTGGGAAACGGCCCGAGGATTCCGACCTCGCCGATCTCCTCCTCCGATTCGATGCCGCCGACGCCGTACACGGACATGAAGTCCCTGTAGTCCCGGGGGAACCCGGTGCCCCACTTCTCCTCGGCCGCCTGCCAGTCGATGTCCTCGCCCGCGCCGGGAGGCGGCGGCAGGAGCTGCCGCAACGCCTCGATCCCCGTGAGGTCTTCCATGCTGGTCCCCGCCCTTCGATCAGGTCGTTCGAAAGTCTAGGGAGCACCACTGACAACGCCTGCGGCCTTCACGCCGTACACGTCGGCGATGAGTTCCTCGGTCAGGACTTCGGCCGGGCTGCCCGTCGCCACCAACCTGGCCCTCCTTGAGCACGACGAGTGCGTCGCAGTACATCGCCGCCAGGTTCAGCTCGTGTCCAGCGCGGTGTGTACAGCCCTGTCGTCGGCCGGGGTGGCGGGGGTCCAGGCGCGGCGGTGCGGGACGTTCGCCGGCACGTCTTCGGACTCGGGATCACCCGGACGGAGCGCCTTCCCGGAACCCGGTCGTGTCCGACCTTCGTCCAGTGGCTCGTGTCGCCCCGCCCGTCACCCTCACCACTGCGCGTCAGCTCCGGGTTCGCACCGGATTCCCTTGACCGGCCTCAGGAAATCATCACGTGAGGCCGAGGTCACATTTCAGCCGAGGTCAAGGTCACAGCCTGGCGCTCTGCTGCGGCCGGACCTCTCTGGCCTAGCATCCGGGCATGACAGTCCTGCCCAACGACGGGCTCTCGCTGGCCGCCGAGTTCCCTTCCACGACCCATGAGCAGTGGCAGCGCCTGGTGGAGGGCGTCCTGCGCAAGTCGGGCAAGGAGGTCTCGGGCGCGGCAGCCGAAGACGCGCTGTCCACCGCGCTGGAGGACGGGCTCACCACCCACCCCCTCTACACGGCGCGCGACGAGTCCCCCGAGCCCGGCTTCCCCGGCTTCGCCCCCTTCGTACGCGGCGGACGGCCCGAGGGGAACACCGTCGGCGGCTGGGACGTACGGCAGCGGCACGCGACCCTCGTCGGCGACGCGGTGCTCGCGGACCTGGAGAACGGCGTCACCTCGCTCTGGCTGACCGTCGGCCCGGACTCTATCCCGGTGGCGTCGCTCGCCAGGGCCCTCGACGGCGTCTACCTCGACCTGGCCCCCGTCGTCCTCGACGCCGGACAGGAAGTGGAGCCCGCCGCACGGGAGTTGCTGCGGCTGTACGAGGAGCGGGGCGTCGCCAAGGAGGCGGCGCGCGGCAACCTCGGCGGCGACCCGCTGGGCCACGAGGCCCGTACCGGCGAGGAGTTGGCGTTCGCGCCGGTCGTCGAGCTGGCGCGGCTGTGCGCCGAGCAGTACCCGGGGCTGCGCGTGCTGACCGTGGACGCGCTGCCGTACCACGAGGCCGGCGGCTCGGCCGCGCAGGAACTGGGCGCGTCCCTGGCGACCGGGGTGGCCTACCTGCGGGAGCTGACCGAGGCCGGGCTGACCGTCGAACAGGCCTGCGCACAGCTGGAGTTCCGGTACGCGGCCACCGCCGACCAGTTCCTGACCATCGCCAAGCTGCGCGCGGCCCGGCGCCTGTGGGCGCGGGTCGCCGAGGTGTCCGGGGCGCCGACGGCCGGGGCTCAGGTGCAGCACGCCGTGACCTCGCCGGTGATGATGTCGCGCCGCGACCCGTGGGTGAACATGCTCCGTACGACGGTCGCCACACTGGCCGCCGGGGTCGGTGGCGCCGACTCGGTCACCGTGCTGCCCTTCGACCACGCGCTGGGCCTGCCGGACGCGTTCGCGCGCCGGATCGCCCGCAACACCTCGACGATCCTGGTCGAGGAGTCACATCTGGCGCGAGTGATCGACCCGGCGGGCGGCTCCTGGTACGTGGAGCGGCTCACCGACGAACTCGCCCACGCGGGCTGGGAGTTCTTCCAGTGGATCGAGGGGCTGGGCGGCCAGGCCGCCGCCCTTCGCTCCGGGCACCTCGGTGAGGCGCTGGCCTCCACCTGGGCGGCGCGCTCCGCCAAGCTGGCCAAGCGGCGCGAACCCATCACCGGCGTCAGCGAGTTCCCGAACCTCGCCGAGCGCCTCCCGGACCGCGAGCCCGCGCCCGAGCCGCCGTCCGGCGGGCTCCCCCGGGTGCGGCGCGACGAGGCGTACGAGGCGCTGCGCGCCCGCTCCGACGCCCACCTCGCCGCCACCGGAACCCGGCCGCGCGTCTACCTCGCGACCATCGGCCCGGCCGCCGCCCACACCGCGCGGACGTCCTTCGTCTCGAACCTCTTCCAGGCCGGCGGCATCGAGCCCGTCACTGCGGGCACCTTCGAGGAGAGCGGCGCCACCGAGGTCTGCCTCTGCTCCAGCGACACCCTGTACGAGGAGCAGGCGGCGACCGTGGCGGCGGAACTGAAGGCCGCCGGTGCCTCGCACGTGTTCCTCGCCGGCCGTCCCGGGCAGTACTCGGACGTCGACTCGTACGTCTTCGCGGGCTGCGACGCCGTAGCCGTGCTCTCCGCCACCCTCGACCGCATGGGAGCGTCCTGATGGGAATCCCCGACTTCTCCGGAATCGAACTGGGGACCCCGACCGCCGGTAACGGCGCCACCGACTGGCGTACGGCCGTGAAGGCGGCCACCGGCTCGGACGAGACCTTCTGGGAGACCCCGGAGGGCATCGCGGTCAAGCCGCTCTACACCGGCACCGACCTGGAGGGCCTGGACTTCCTCTCGACGTACCCGGGTGCCGCCCCCTATCTGCGCGGCCCGTACCCGACGATGTACGTCAACCAGCCCTGGACGATCCGTCAGTACGCGGGTTTCTCCACGGCCGAGGAGTCCAACGCCTTCTACCGCCGCAACCTCGCCGCCGGCCAGAAGGGCCTGTCGGTCGCCTTCGACCTGCCCACGCACCGGGGTTACGACAGCGACCACCCGCGCGTGACCGGTGACGTCGGCATGGCGGGCGTGGCCATCGACTCGATCTACGACATGCGTCAGCTCTTCGACGGCATCCCACTGGACAAGATGACCGTGTCGATGACGATGAACGGCGCCGTCCTGCCCGTTCTCGCGCTCTACATCGTGGCGGCGGAGGAACAGGGCGTACCGCCCGAGAAGTTGGCCGGGACCATCCAGAACGACATCCTCAAAGAGTTCATGGTCCGCAACACCTACATCTATCCGCCGAAGCCGTCGATGCGGATCATCTCCGACATCTTCGCGTACACCTCGCAGCGGATGCCCCGCTACAACTCCATCTCGATCTCCGGCTATCACATCCAGGAGGCGGGCGCGACGGCCGATCTGGAGCTGGCATACACGCTCGCGGACGGGGTCGAGTACATCCGGGCGGGGCGGGACGCAGGGATGGACGTGGACGCGTTCGCGCCCCGGCTCTCCTTCTTCTGGGCGATCGGCATGAACTTCTTCATGGAGATCGCGAAGATGCGCGCGGCGAGGCTGCTCTGGGCCAAGCTGGTCAAGCAGTTCGACCCGCAGAACGCCAAGTCCCTTTCCCTGCGCACCCATTCGCAGACCTCGGGCTGGTCGCTCACGGCCCAGGACGTGTTCAACAACGTGACGCGTACAGCCGTGGAGGCGATGGCCGCGACCCAGGGCCACACCCAGTCGCTGCACACCAACGCCCTCGACGAGGCACTCGCCCTGCCCACCGACTTCTCGGCGCGCATCGCCCGCAACACACAGCTGCTGATCCAGCAGGAATCGGGCACGACCCGGGTCATCGACCCGTGGGGCGGCAGCGCGTACGTGGAGAAGCTGACGTACGACCTCGCGCGCCGCGCCTGGCAGCACATCGAGGAGGTCGAGGCGGCGGGCGGTATGGCGCAGGCCATCGACGCGGGCATTCCCAAGCTCCGGGTCGAGGAGGCGGCGGCGCGTACCCAGGCCCGGATCGACTCGGGGCGTCAGCCGGTGATCGGCGTCAACAAGTACCGCGTGGAGACCGACGAGCAGATCGACGTCCTCAAGGTCGACAACTCCTCCGTACGGACCCAGCAGATCGAGAAGCTGCGGCGGCTGCGGGCCGAGCGTGACGAGCGGGTCTGCCAGGACGCACTGGACGCCCTCACGCGGGCGGCCGGGGGCGAGGGCAACCTGCTGGAGCTGGCGGTGAGCGCGGCCCGCGCGAAGGCGACGGTCGGGGAGATCTCGGACGCGCTGGAGAAGGTGTACGGGCGGCACGCGGGCCAGATCCGTACGATCGCCGGGGTGTACCGCAACGAAGCAGGCGAGTCCCCGTCCGTCGACCGCACCCGGACCCTGGTGGACGCCTTCGAGGAGGCCGAGGGGCGCCGGCCGCGCATCCTGGTCGCCAAGATGGGCCAGGACGGCCACGACCGGGGCCAGAAGGTGATCGCCACCGCCTTCGCCGACCTCGGCTTCGACGTCGACGTCGGCCCGCTGTTCCAGACCCCCGGCGAGGTCGCCCGGCAGGCGGTGGAGGCGGACGTCCACATCGTCGGGGTGTCCTCGCTGGCCGCCGGGCACCTCACCCTCGTACCGGCGCTGCGGGAGGAGCTGGCGGCGGAGGGCCGGGAGGACATCATGATCGTCGTCGGCGGGGTGATCCCGCCGCAGGACGTGCCGACCCTGCTGGAGATGGGCGCGGCGGCCGTGTTCCCGCCCGGGACGGTGATCCCGGACGCGGCCTACGACCTGGTCCAGCGGCTCTCGGCCGATCTCGGGCACGACCTGTGATCGATCTCGACGCGTACGTCAAGGGCGTGCTCGACGGGAAGCGGGCGATCGTGGCGCGTGCCATCACGCTCGTCGAGTCGACGCGCCCCCAACACCGGGCGCTGGCGCAGGAGTTGCTGACCGCACTGCTCCCGCACAGCGGCCGGGCGCGGCGGATCGGGGTCAGCGGGGTGCCGGGGGTCGGGAAGTCGACGTTCATCGACGCGTTCGGCACGATGCTGACCGGGCTCGGGCATCGGGTGGCAGTGCTCGCGGTGGACCCGTCGTCCAGCCGTACGGGCGGCTCGATCCTGGGCGACAAGACCCGGATGGAGCGCCTGGCCGTGGACCCGGCGGCGTTCATCCGCCCCTCCCCCACGGCGGGCACTCTGGGCGGGGTCGCCAAGGCGACGCGTGAGTCGATCGTGGTGATGGAGGCGGCGGGTTACGACGTGGTGTTGGTGGAGACGGTCGGAGTCGGCCAGTCCGAGACAGCGGTCGCGAACATGGTCGACTCGTTCCTGCTGCTGACCCTGGCCCGCACCGGTGACCAGTTGCAGGGCGTCAAGAAGGGCATCCTGGAGCTGGCGGACGTCCTCGCCGTCAACAAGGCGGACGGCCCGCACGAGCGCGACGCCCAGTCCGCCGCACGGGAGTTGGCCGGCGCCCTGCGCCTGATGCACGGCAGGGACGCGGCCTGGACACCGCCCGTCCTGACGTGCAGCGCCCGCGAGTCGACCGGCCTGGACACCGTCTGGGACCGCCTGGAACAGCATCGCACCCTGCTCGACTCAACGGGCCGCCTCGCCGCCAAACGCCGTGACCAACAGGTCGACTGGACCTGGACGATGGTCCGCGACGAGCTGCTGGGCCGCCTGCACGCGGACGAGAGCGTACGAGCCGTCACACCCGACCTCGAACGGCAGGTGAGGGAGGGCGAGTTGACGGCAACGCTTGCCGCTGAGCGCATCCTGAAGGCGTTCGGCGCCGGGGGCCGCTGAGGGCACGGGTGGTCCGTGAAAGACGAACACCCCCATGAGGCTCAGTCATCCACTGTGTCCTCCGGTTTCGCTTCCGCTTCCGGCCTCGGCCGGTCCAGCAGTTCGCGCAGCAGTCGCTCGTCGTCCGGGCCGAGCCCGGTGACGAAGCTGGCCAGCACCGCCTCCCGGTCGCGCTCGGCGTCCAGCACCCTGCGCATCCGGTGCGCGGCGAGACCCGCCTCGTCGGACGTGGACGTCCAGGAGAAGGACCGGCCCGCCCGTTCCCGGGTGACCGCGCCCTTGGCCAGCAGACGGGTGAGGATCGTGATGACGGTCGTATAGGCGAGGTCGCCGCCGAGCCGCTCCTGCACCCAGCCGGCCGTCGCGGGCCCCTCCGCCTCGCGCAGCGCAGACAGGACCAGCGCCTCCAGCTCGCCCTGACCCCGTCGCCGGGGACGCTGCCGGTGATCCGTCACGCCCTGACTCCCCTCCCCCACCGCCGTCCATTTCCCGAGCGGACATCGTATAGACGCCGGGAGCTCCGGTCGGCGCCACGCGGGCGGCTGGCTCACCTCCGACTCAACAGGAGTACCCCCAGGCACGGGCCAGGTCGCGCAGCGCCTCCGGGACCTCCTCCGCGTCGGGCAGCGGGCGGGCCTTCTGGATCTTCCCGGACTTGATGTTCTCGCTCCAGTCGCCGATGAACGGCACGAAGGGACCGTGGTCGCCCTTCCGGTAGTCGAGCATCTTCGGCGTCCAGGGCACACCGAGATACGTACACAGCTCCCGGGTGACCGCCTCGGGCCGCTCCGTCAGATCCTCGTAGCGGACCGTGAGGCCGTCCAGCCCGTTGCGGGCCGCCTCGACCGCCTTCACATACATGCGCACTTCGCGGACGGTCGCGTCGAGGTCGCGGTCGGGGCGGTTGTTGATCAGGGAACTCACCATCGACGCGGGGTGGCGCAGCAGGAAGATGTACCTGGCCTGCGGCCAGCCCTCCGCGAGCCGCTCCCAGAATCCGGCGTTGCCCGGTGTCTTGTCGACGATGATCTGCTTGCCGCTGCGCACGAGTTCCCGGTGCATGACCCGGTCCCACAGCAGGTGCTCCAACTCGCGCTGGTCGAGGTCGAGTTGGGCCATCGCCTTGCTGGTGTACGGCTTGGTGAGGTCGACCGACAGGGTGCGCAGGTGCATCTCGTGGGGCGCGCGGATCTGCGGGTGGCTGTTGAGCAGGACCCGCAGGAGCGTGGAGCCTGAGCGCACGGAGGAAATCACGAACACCGGGTCCGGGACGAGCCGGTGGGCCGACTGCGGCACAGGGGGCTCCGCGAGCCGCCGTACCCGCCGCCTCAACCCGCGGGCCACTCGGCGTACTTCCGGACCGACCAGGACCATGACTGTGCCTCCTTGATCCCCCGGTGTACAGAACCCGCACAACCCTCGAACCCCCCTTGGGTGCTTGACCATTCTGTGACCAAAGCCTGGGTCCGCCATGGGAAAGGAATGAGAAATTCCTGAGACCCGGCCCCTGCCCGCCCGTCGCATGGTCGATGATGGGCGGATCATGACCACGCCCCGCACTCCGACGACGACGCTCTCCGCGCCACTGCCCGTGTTCCGGGCAGCGGTGTTCGCGGTCGTCGGTACGGTGCTCGGGGTCAGCGCGCATCATCTGGTCGCCGAGGGGCCGGCTCCGTGGCGGTCGAGCGTGACGGCGGCGGCGCTGCTGTTCGCGGTGGGGCTGGCCGGTACGCGGCGCCCGCGTTCGCTGGCCGCGGTGGTGGTCACGAGCGCGACGGCGCAGTCCGGACTTCATGTGTGGCTGTCGGCCACGCACGCACGCCACACGTCGGTCACGGCCACGGACATGCCCACGCACGCGCATCACGCGATGCCCGCTCATGGGGCCCGGCCGGACTGGCTGCACGACTCGGGGGCGATGACGGTCCTGCATGCCGTGGCCGCCGTGCTCGTCGCCGTGCTGCTGCATCGCGCGGACGCGGCCTGCTGGTCGCTGGCGCGCGGCCTGACCGGGGCGGTCGACGCGGTACGGACGCGGATCGCGACGGTACGGGCGCTGCTCGACGGCCGGCCGGCGCCGGCCTGGCGTGGATCGCGGGTGCGCCGTCCATGCCGGACGGAGCAGCCGCTGTTCAGAGCGGCGTTCCTCTCGGACGTGGTGGTACGACGGGGTCCTCCGGCGGCGTGGCTCGCTCTCGCCAACTGACCCTCCCGGAACGGCCCGTCGTGAGTCGGCCGTTCCGTGCCACAGCACGCCCGGAAAGACCCGGAGAACACACCATGTTCACTGCCAACACCCAGCACTTCACCGCACGGCGCGTGGCCCTCACCGCCGCCGCTGCCACCACCCTCGTCCTCCTCACCGCCGGACCGGCCGCCGCCCATATGGAAGTCGAGTCCGACAAGGCGCAGGCTCTCGCCCAGAACGTCGAGATCTCCTTCCACGCGGAGGCGGAGTCCGACACCGCCGGGATCGCCGAGGTCCGCGTGATCCTGCCGGAGGGCATCGCGCCCGGCGACGTGACGTACGGCGAGGGTCCCAAGGGCTGGAAGTTCGCCACCGCCGACGACGGCTACACGGTCAAGGGCCCGGCCCTCAAGACCGGCGTGAGCGCCGAGTACTCCGTTGTCGTGCGGCAGCTTCCCGACGCGAAGCAGCTTGCCTTCAAGTCGCTGCAGACGTACAGCGACGGCAGTATCGATCGGTGGATCGAGCTGGACGAGGGTGGGGAGCAGCCGGCGCCGGTCCTGAAGCTGAAGGCGGCGGCGCCGGGTGCGAAGCCGATCAGCAGCCCGTCGCCGAGCGAGACGCCGTCGGCAACGCCGACGCCGAGTGCCGAGCCCACGAAGGCGTCGGCCTCCCCGGCCGTGGAGACGACGGCGAGCGAGGACGACGGTGGGATGTCGGCGGGGGTCTGGATAGGTATCGGGGCGGCAGTGGTCGTGGTGGCGGGTGCGGCTGCCTACCTGGTACGCCGCCGGGGAGCCGCCCAGCAGTAGCCGCCGCTTTTCCTCGCCCCCGCCGCCCCTACCCGTCCCATCCCTGGGGGCTGCGCCCCCAGACCCCCCTTTGTCGCGCTGAACGCGCTCGTCCTCAAACGCCGGACG
>NZ_JBSFDA010000202.1:0-17511 GCF_053593675.1 Streptomyces sp. NPDC002156
GTGGGTGGTCAGCCGGGGCCGGAACTCCTGGGCGTAGGCCTCGCGGGTCGTGCTGAGGACAAGGGGGTTCGGGGGCGGAGCCCCCGAGGATGGGACGGGTAGGGGCGGCGGGGGCGAAGAAACACAGTCCTCGCCTCAGCGCTCCGTCAAGCCCGCCACCAGCTCGTCCGCCGCCCGGTAGGGATCCAGCTCCCCCGCCACGATCCGCTCCGCCAGCGCGCTCAGGCGTCGGTCCCCGTGCAGGTCCCCGATCCGCTCCCGCAGCGCCGTCACCGCGATCGTCTCCACCTCGTGGGATGCGCGGGCTCGACGGCGTTCCGTCAGTACCCCCCGCTCCTCCATCCACGCCCGGTGCTTCTCCAGCGCCTCCACCAGCTCGTCGATGCCTTCCTCCCTCGACGCGACCGTCTTCACGATCGGCGGGCGCCAGTCCCCCGGCGCCCGGGATTCGCCCAGGCCCAGCATGTGGTTCAGCTCGCGCGCGGTGGAGTCCGCGCCGTCCCGGTCCGCCTTGTTCACCACGAACACATCGCCGATCTCCAGGATGCCCGCCTTCGCCGCCTGAATGCCGTCCCCCATCCCCGGCGCCAGCAGCACCACACTCGTGTCCGCCTGCGCCGCGATCTCCACCTCCGACTGCCCCACACCCACCGTCTCGACCAGGACCACGTCGCACCCCGCCGCGTCCAGGACCCGGATCGCCTGCGGGGCCGCCCAGGCCAGACCTCCGAGGTGACCCCGGGTCGCCATCGAGCGGATGTAGACGCCGGGGTCGGAGGCGTGATCCGACATGCGGACGCGGTCGCCGAGGAGGGCGCCGCCGGAGAACGGCGACGACGGGTCGACGGCGAGGACGCCGACCCGCCTGCCCTGGCGCCGGTACGCCGTCACCAGCGCCGACGTCGACGTCGACTTGCCCACGCCCGGCGATCCCGTCAGACCGACCACGTACGCGTTGCCGGTCAGCGGGGCCAACGCGGCCATGACCTCGCGGAGTTGTTCGGACGCCCCCTCCACCAGGGAGATCAGCCGGGCCACGGCCCGCGGCCGGCCTTCCCGGGCCTGCGCCACCAGCGTGGGGACGTCCTGCATCACAACTCCGTTCCGATCACAGACGTATGGCCTGCCTCAAGACCCCTTACGCCTTGGGTACCCGCACGATCAGCGCGTCACCCTGGCCGCCGCCCCCGCACAGGGCCGCCGCACCCACGCCACCGCCGCGACGCTTCAGTTCCAGGGCCAGGTGCAGGACGACCCGTGCGCCGGACATCCCGATCGGGTGACCCAGCGCAATCGCACCGCCGTTGACGTTCACCCGATCCGTGGACACCCCGAGGTCCTTGATTGACTGGACGGCGACCGCCGCGAAGGCCTCGTTGATCTCGATCAGGTCAAGATCTTCGACGCCCAGGCCCTCCTTCTTGAGGGCGTGCAGGATCGCGTTGGAGGGCTGGGACTGGAGGGAGTTGTCCGGGCCCGCCACATTGCCGTGGGCGCCGATCTCCGCGATCCACTCCAGGCCCAGTTCCTCGGCCTTCGCCCTGCTCATGACCACCACGGCCGCCGCGCCGTCCGAGATCTGCGACGACGTGCCCGCCGTGATCGTGCCGTCCTTGGTGAACGCCGGGCGCAGCTTGCCCAGCGACTCCGCCGTCGTCTCCGCCCGGATGCCCTCGTCCTGGCTGAAAACGATCGGTTCGCCCTTACGCTGCGGGATCTCGACCGGCGTGATCTCCGCCTCGAACACGCCGTTCTTCTGTGCCGCCGCCGCACGCTGGTGGGACGCGGCCGCGATCTCGTCCTGTTCGGGGCGCAGGATGCCCAGGCGGGTGTTGTGCTTCTCCGTGGACTCGCCCATGGCGATGTTCTCGAAGGCGTCGGTGAGGCCGTCGTACGCCATCGCGTCGAGCATCTCGATCGCGCCGTACTTGAAGCCCTCACGGGATTTGGGGAGCAGATGGGGGGCGTTCGTCATCGATTCCTGGCCACCGGCGACCACGATGTCGAACTCGCCCGCGCGGATCAGCTGGTCCGCCAGCGCGATCGCGTCCAGGCCCGACAGGCAGACCTTGTTGATGGTCAGCGCCGGGACGTTCATCGGGATGCCGGCCTTGACCGCCGCCTGCCGGGCCGGGATCTGGCCCGCACCGGCCTGGAGGACCTGGCCCATGATCACGTACTGCACCTGGTCGCCACCGATCCCCGCACGGTCGAGGGCGGCCTTGATCGCGAAGCCGCCGAGGTCGGCTCCGGAGAAGGTCTTCAGCGAGCCCAGCAACCGCCCCATGGGCGTGCGTGCGCCCGCGACGATCACCGAGGTGGTGCTGTTGGTTCCTGACATGAGGAGCGATCCCCTTTCAGCTGGAGAGCTGAGGAGTGTGAACGAGGGTTTACCTGAATGTACTGAGCGGTAGTGCCTCCGTCATCGGGCCGTCGGTGTGATCGCGCGCACGTTGCGTAACCACCGCAGGAGCGCTGCACTAACACCATGCTGACGCGAATCGACCACATCGGGATCGCCTGTTTCGACCTCGACACGACCGTCGAGTTCTACCGGGCCACGTACGGCTTCGAGGTGTTCCACTCCGAGGTCAACGAGGAGCAGGGCGTACGCGAGGCCATGTTGAAGATCAACAACACGGACGACGGCGGCGCCTCCTATCTGCAACTCCTTGAGCCCACCCGTGAGGACTCCGCCGTGGGGAAGTGGCTGGCCAAGAACGGGGAGGGCGTGCACCACATCGCCTTCGGTACGGCGGATGTCGATGGGGAGGCCGCGGACATCCGCGAGAAGGGCGTACGCGTCCTGTACGAGGAGCCACGGCGCGGCTCCATGGGGTCGCGGATCACCTTCCTGCACCCAAAGGATTGCCATGGAGTACTGACAGAACTGGTCACTTCGGCGGCTGTTGAGTCACCTGAGCACTGACCCTCGTACATAAGGGCCGGTAGGGTTGGGGACGGCCGCTGCCGTGTTGTCGGGCAGCGGTCCGGGTCCTGATGTGTGGAGGTGAGGATCCGAGGGCCGGGGTTCAGGTTTCGGGGGCCGAGGGTGAGGGCGGGAGTCCGTGCTTCGCCGTTGATCTGACACCATTCCCCGGGGGCCCCGTTCGGCGGACGGACGTGGCTCGTTCGGAGAAGGTTGCGACCAGGGACGGATGGGACCGCGCAGTGCGGGGCTACGAACGCCAGGAGCGAGAGCCGGCGGCTGACGTCGACCACCTCTCTCGGTTCGAGGCCGAGATGGAGCGGCTGAAGACCGAGCGGGAAAAGGCGATTCAGCACGCCGAGGACCTCGGCTACCAGGTCGAGGTGCTGCGCGCCAAGCTTCACGAGGCGCGCCGCACTCTCATGTCCCGGCCCGCCTATGACGGCGGTGACATCGGCTATCAGGCCGAGCAGTTGCTGCGGAACGCGCAGATCCAGGCGGACCAGCTCCGCCAGGACGCCGAGCGGGAGATGTCCCAGGCGCGCGCCCAGACCCAGCGCATCCTCCAGGAGCACGCCGAACAGGCGGCCCGGCTGCAGGCCGAGCTGCACCAGGAGGCGGTGACCCGCCGCCAGCAGCTCGACCAGGAGCTGGCCGAGCGACGCCAGACCGTCGAGTCGCACGTCAACGAGAACGTGGCGTGGGCCGAGCAGCTGCGGGCCCGCAGCGAGTCCCAGGCGCGCCGGCTGGTCGACGAGTCGCGGTCCGAGGCCGAGCAGGCGCTGGCCGCCGCCCGGGCCGAGGCCGAGCGGGTCGCCAACGAGGCCAGGCAGCGGCTCCAGAGCGAGAACGAGGCCGCCCGCGCGGAGGCCGACCAGCTGCTGCGCCGGGCCCGTGCCGAGGCCGACCGCCTCCTGAACAGCGCGACCTCCGAGGCCCGCGAGGCCGCCGACCACGCCGAGCAGCTGCGCAGCTCCACGGCGACCGAGTCGGACAGCGCCCGCCGCCAGGCCACCGAGCTGAGCCGCGCCGCCGAGCAGCGGATACAGGAGGCCGAGGGTGCCCTGCGCGAGGCCCGCCTGGAGGCGGAGAAGGTCGTCACCGAGGCGAAGGAGGCCGCGGCCAAGACGACCGCCAGCGCCGAGTCCGCCAACGAGCAGCGCACGCGTACGGCGAAGGAGCAGGTCGCCCGGCTGGTCACCGAGGCCAGCCAGGAGGCCGAGGCGACCAAGGCGTCCGCCGAGGAGGTCGTCGCCGACGCCAAGGCCAAGGCCGAGAAGATCGTCGCCGAGGCCGAGGAGACCGCCCGCAGTCTCACCGCCGAGGAGACCGCCTCCCAGCTCGCCAAGGCGGCCCGCACCGCCGAGGACGTCCTCAACAGGGCGTCCGAGGAAGCGAAGTCGACCACCAAGGCGGCCACCGAGGAGGCCGAGCGCATCCGCGCCGAGGCCGAGACCGAGGCCGACCGGCTGCGCGCCGAGGCGCACGACATCGCCGAGCAGCTGAAGGGCACGGCGAAGGACGACACCAAGGAGTACCGCGCCAAGACCGTCGAGCTTCAGGAAGAGGCCCGGCGGCTGCGCGGCGAGGCCGAGCAGCTGCGCGCCGACGCGGTCGCCGAGGGCGAGCGCATCCGCGCGGAGGCGCGCCGCGAGGCCGTCCAGCAGATCGAGGAGGCGGCCAGGACCGCCGAGGAGCTGCTCGGCAAGGCGAAGGCGGACGCGGACGAGCTGCGCCAGACCGCCCAGACGGACAGCGAGAAGGTCCGTACGGAGGCCATCGAGCGCGCGACGACACTGCGCCGGCAGGCCGAGGAAACCCTGGAGCGCACCCGCAAGGAGGCCGAGCGGCACCGCGCGGAGGCCGTCGAGCAGGCCGAGGGCATCGCGGCGGACGCCGAGCAGGCCTCGCGCGAGCTGCGCGAGGAGACCGAGCGGGCCATAGAGGCGCGCCGCGAGGAGGCCGCCGCCGAGCTGACCCGGCTGCACACGGAGGCCGAGGACCGGCTCACCGCGGCCGAGCAGGCGCTCACCGACGCCCGCGCGGAGGCCGACCGGATCCGCCGCGAGGGGTCCGAGGAGTCGGAGCGGCTGCGTTCCGAGGCCGCCGAGCGCATCCGGAGCCTCCAGGCGCAGGCCGACGCGGAGATCCAGCGGTTGCGCGACGAGGCGGCGGCGGACGCGTCCGCGTCCCGGGCGGAGGGCGAGGCGATCGCCGTACGCCTGCGGTCGGACGCGGCGGCCGAGGCCGAGCGGCTGAAGTCGGAGGCCCAGGACACCGCCGACCGGGTACGGGCGGAGGCGCAGGCCGCCGCCGAGCGGCTGGCGACGGAGGCGTCGGAGACGCTGGCCGCCGCCCAGGAGGAGGCCGCCCGGCGGCGCCGCGAGGCCGAGGAGACCCTCGGTTCCGCCCGCCAGGAGGCCGACCAGGAGCGCGAGCGGGCCCGCGAGCAGAGCGAGGAGCTGCTGGCGTCTGCGCGGAGGCGCGTGGAGGACGCCCAGGCCGAGACCGTACGGCTGGTCGAGGAGGCGGACCGGCGCGCCAACGAGATGGTGTCGGCGGCCGAGCAGCACGCCCAGCAGGTCCGGGAGTCGGTGTCGGGGCTGCACGAGCAGGCCCAGGAGGAGATCCAGGGGCTGCGTTCCGCCGCCGAGCACGTCGCCGACCGGATGCGGCGCGAGGCGTCGGAGGAGGCGGACCGGGTCCGGGCCGACGCCTACTCCGAGCGGGAGCGGGCCTCGGAGGACGCGAGCCGGGTGCGGCGCGAGGCGTCGGAGGCGTCGGAGCACGCCAAGGTGCTCGCCGAGCGCACGGTGGGCGAGGCGATCGCCGAGGCGGAGCGGCTGCGCCAGGACGCCGCCGCGCACGCCCAGCGGGTGCGTACGGAGGCGTCGGACACCATCGCGGGCGCCGAGCAGGACGCTTCGCGCAGCCGTGCCGAGGCCCGCGAGGACGCGAACCGGATCCGTTCGGACGCGGCGACGCAGGCCGACACACTGATCTCCGAGGTGACGGCGGAGGCGGAGCGGCTCACCGAGGAGACCAACGCGGAGGCCGAGCGGGTCCGTGCCGAGTCGACGGCCAAGGCCGACCAGCTGATCTCGGACGCGACCGGGGAGGCGGAGCGGCTGCGGGCCGAGGCCGCCGAGACGGTCGGTTCGGCGCAGCAGCACGCGGAGCGGGTGCGCGCGGAGGCCGAGCGGGTCAAGGCGGAGGCGGCGGCGGAGGCCGACCGGCTCATGTCGACCGCGCGCGACGAGGCCGACAGCACGCTGGACGAGGCCCGCAAGGAGGCCAACAAGCGGCGCTCCGAGGCGGCCGAGCAGGTCGACACGCTCATCACGGAGACGGCCGCCGAGGCCGACAAGCTCCTCTCGGAGTCGCAGCAGGCCGCGCAGAAGACCACCGCGGACGCCGAGGCGCAGTCCGACTCGATGGTGGGCGCGGCCCGCAACGAGGCGGAGCGGCTGGTGTCCCAGGCGACGTCCCGGGGCAACGCGACGGTGGAGAAGGCCCGTACGGACGCGGACGAGCTGCTCGTCGGCGCGCGCCGGGACGCCACCGCCATAAGGGAGCGGGCCGAGGAGCTGCGCGACCGCATCACGACCGAGATCGAGGGCCTGCACGAGCGGGCCCGCCGCGAGGCCGCCGAGACGATGAAGTCGACCGGCGACCGCTGCGACGCGCTGATCACGGCCGCCGAGGAGCAGCTCGTCAAGGCGGAGCTGAAGGCCAAGGACCTGGTCTCGGAGGCCAACTCCGAGGCGGGCAAGGTCCGGATCGCCGCCGTCAAGAAGGCCGAGGGGCTCCTGAAGGAGGCCGAGCAGAAGAAGGCCACCCTGATCCGGGAGGCCGAGGAACTCCGCGCCGAGGCGATCCGCGAGGCGAAGGCCACGGTCGAGGAGGGCAAGCGGGAACTGGAGATCCTCGTGCGGCGCCGCGAGGACATCCAGGCGGAGATCTCCCGTGTCCAGGACGTACTGGAGGCGTTGGAGTCCTTTGAAGCCCCGTCAGCGAACAAGGACGGCGGCGTCAAGGCGGGCGCTGCCGTAGGTGTCACCCGTACGGGTGGCAAGTCGTCAGATGGCTAGCGCGGAGGGCGCGTTGCGTGCATTCTGTGGGGCTTTCTGGGGTCTTTGACCAATTCTTTGGCAAGCAGCACGCCGGTTAGCCACTCAAAAGGGGTCTGATTCTCCATATCAATCGGGTGACTGCTCGATGACACGCCGCTTGGACCCCTAGGATTCCCCCTATCACCTCACCGGTCTCATTCGACAGGAACCCCATGAGCGACACTTCCCCCTACGGCTTCGAGCTTGTGCGGCGTGGGTACGACCGCGCTCAGGTGGACGAACGCATTTCGAAGCTCGTCTCCGACCGTGACAGCGCTCTGGCTCGTATCACTGCTCTGGAAAAGCGCATCGAGGAGCTCCATCTCGAAACGCAGAACGCCCAGGCCCAGGTCAGCGACGCGGAGCCGTCGTACGCCGGTCTCGGCGCGCGTGTCGAGAAGATCCTCCGCCTCGCCGAGGAGGAGGCGAAGGACCTGCGCGAGGAGGCCCGTCGCGCGGCCGAGCAGCACCGTGAGCTGGCCGAGTCGGCGGCTCAGCAGGTGCGCAACGACGCAGAATCGTTCGCTGCGGACCGCAAGTCCAAGGCGGAGGACGAGGGCGTCCGGATCGTCGAGAAGGCCAAGAGCGACGCCTCCCAGCTGCGCCAGGAGGCGCAGAAGGACGCGCAGTCCAAGCGTGAGGAGGCGGACGCCCTCTTCGAGGAGACCCGCGCCAAGGCCGCCCAGGCCGCCGCGGACTTCGAGACGAACCTCGCCAAGCGCCGCGAGCAGTCGGAGCGCGACCTCGCGTCCCGTCAGGCCAAGGCCGAGAAGCGCCTCGCGGAGATCGAGCACCGCGCGGAGCAGCTCCGCCTGGAGGCCGAGAAGCTGCGCACGGACGCCGAGCGCCGCGCCCGCCAGACGGTCGAGACGGCCCAGCGCCAGGCCGAGGACATCGTGGCCGACGCGAACGCCAAGGCCGACCGGATCCGTTCGGAATCGGAGCGCGAGCTGGCGGCTCTCACCAACCGCCGCGACTCGATCAACGCCCAGCTGACGAACGTCCGCGAGATGCTCGCCACCCTGACGGGAGCAGCGGTCGCAGCCGCCGGCGCCCCCACGACGGACGACGAGCCGATCACCCGCGGGGTTCCGGCCCAGCAGTCCCGGTAAGCAGCGGTACCTTGCAGGCCCGCACCCCTCGTTCGAGGGGTGCGGGCCTGTTTTTAGGGGCGCGGGGAACTGCGCGACCAGCCACGACGGCGCAGCACTCACGAACGGCGAACAAGTGGCAAGAACACGTCGTCGACAATCGAAACCAGCACCTGCTCAGACACCGGCTCCCGCCCCAGTAACATCTCGTGCCGCAAAAGATCAGCAGGCAGACTCACCACCCGCCCAGGCAGCTCGCCGGAGCCAATCTCTCCCCGCCCCACAGCCCGCTCAAGGATCACCCCAAGAACCCCCCGCATGATCCGAGCGAAGTCCGGATCCACATCGGGCACCTCGGCCAGCAGCCCATGAATGACATCGGGCCCAAGCTCCCGCTGCCGCTCCACCATCCCCCGCAGCACAGCAAGCACATCCCCCCGCAACTCCCCCGTATCAGGCACCTGTTCACCCAACGCCCCGCTCCGCCGCCGCACCACCGCCCGCACCAGCTGAGCCCGATTGGGCCACCGCCGGTACAGCACCTGCTTCCCGGTACGGGCCCGAGCCGCGACGCCCTCCATCGTGAGCCTGGCGTAGCCGACCTCCGCCAGCTCCTCCCACGCGGCGTCGAGCAGATCGGCCTCCAGAGCCGCCCCGCGCCGCCGCGAACCGTCACCGGTCACTCCACGCCTCCGTGAGAGCCAGGTAAGAGACATTGCGTCTCCTATCCAGGCCAGCCTATCCTCCAAATAAGAGACGCAACGTCTCCAACAACCCCAGAGAAGCACCACGGATCAGCACCCCGGAGAAGCACCGGAGAAGCAATGGACCCCACCCTCCGAAAACTCACCCTGATCCTCGTCCTGGGCGCCCTCGCCCCCCTCCTCGACAGCACGGTCGTCTCCATCGCCCTGCACACCCTCAGTACCGACCTCCACGCCCCCACAGCCACCGTCCAATGGGTCAGCACCGCCTACCTCCTCGCCCTGGCGACCGTCGTCCCCCTCTCCGCCTGGGCCGTGGAACGCGTCGGCGGCCGACGTCTCTGGCTCACCTCACTCACCCTGTTCCTCGCCGGATCCGTCCTGTGCGGCCTCGCCCGGGACACCGGCTCACTCATCGCCTTCCGTGTCGTGCAGGGCGTCGGCGGCGGCCTGCTGCTGCCCGTCCTGCAGACCCTGGTCATGCGCGCCGCCGGCGGCCGGAACCTGGGCCGGCTGATGGCGGCGATCACCCTGCCCGCGGTGGTCGTACCGATCCTCGGCCCGGTGCTCGGCGGTCTGGTCGTCGGGCATCTCAGCTGGCGCTGGATCTTCTACGTCAACGTGCCCGTCTGTCTGCTCGCCCTCGCCTTCGCCTGGCGGACCCTCCCGAAGGACACCCCCGCCGCCGGCCACGAACAGCACCGCCCCCGCCTCGACCTCACCGGCCTCCTGCTCCTCTCCCCCGGCCTCGCGGCACTCGCGTACGGACTCACCGAGGACGGCCCCGCCCGGGCGACGGCGACGCCCCTGGGCGCCGTACTCGTAACCGCCTTCGTCGTGCACGCCCTGCGGGCCGACTCACCCCTCGTCGACGTACGGCTCTTCCGTGACCGTGCCTTCGCCGTCTCCTCGGTGCTGCTGCTCCTCGGCGGGCTCGCGCTGTTCGGCGGGATGTTCCTGCTGCCCCTCTACTACCAGCAGGTCCGTGGCGAGGGTGTGGTCGCCGCCGGGCTGCTGCTCGCGCCGCAGGGGGTCGGCAGTCTGCTCGCCCGGGTGACCGGGCCGCTCACCGACCGGGTCGGGCCGCGGCCGGTCGTGGTGGGCGGGCTGCTGCTCACCGCCCTCGGCACGCTCCCC
This sequence comes from Streptomyces sp. NPDC002156, assembly GCF_053593675.1. Classification (NCBI taxonomy): domain Bacteria; kingdom Bacillati; phylum Actinomycetota; class Actinomycetes; order Kitasatosporales; family Streptomycetaceae; genus Streptomyces; species Streptomyces sp. NPDC002156. Next base: position 9,974 of record NZ_JBSFDA010000202.1, read on the forward strand.
TTCGCCCTCCGGCATCCCGCCGGCGTCCTGCTGCCCGTCGCGCTGGCCGTGCGCGGGCTGGGGATGAGCGCGGCCAACATGGCCGTCATGGTCGGCGCGTACCAGGGGCTGACGCCCGTACAGATACCGCACGCCAGCACGACCACCCGGATCGTGCAGCAGCTCGGCGGATCCTTCGGCACGGCGGTCCTCGCGGCGGTGCTCGCCCGGGGCCATGGCGGCGGCACCTTCCCGCACGCCTTCCTCTGGGCCACCGCGTTGACCATTGTTGCGGCAGGCGTCGGTCTTGGTTTGCCCAGCCGGGTGGCACTGGCCGAACGCCCGAACTAGCGTGGCCGCATGATCGAGCTAGAGGGGCTGACCAAGCGGTACGGCGAGAAAGTGGCGGTCAATCATCTGACGTTCACTGTCAGACCGGGCATCGTGACGGGCTTCCTCGGTCCCAACGGTGCCGGGAAGTCCACCACCATGCGGATGATGCTCGGCCTCGACCGTCCCACCGCCGGTGACGTCCGGATCGACGGTCAGCACTACGACCATCTCAAGGACCCCCTCAAGTACATCGGCGCCCTGCTCGACGCCAAGGCCATGCACGGTGGACGCAGCGCCTTCAACCACCTGCTCTGCCTCGCCCAGAGCAACGGCATCCCCAGCTCGCGTGTGCACGAGGTGCTCGACACCGTCGGGCTCACCGCGGTTGCCAGGAAGAAGGCGAAGGGGTTCTCGCTCGGGATGGGGCAGCGGCTCGGTATCGCGGGCGCGCTGCTCGGTGATCCGCGGATCCTGATGTTCGACGAGCCGGTCAACGGCCTCGACCCCGAGGGCATCCACTGGATCCGCAACCTGATGAAATCGCTGGCCGCGCAGGGCCGTACGGTCTTCGTCTCGTCCCACCTCATGAGCGAGATGGCGCTGACCGCCGACCACCTGGTCGTCATCGGGCAGGGGCGGCTGCTCGCCGACACCTCCATGGCGGACTTCATCGAGCAGAACTCGCGTTCGTACGTCCGTATCCGCTCCCCCCAGCGCGAACGGCTGCTCGACGTCCTGCAGTCGGCCGGGATCACCGTCGTACAGGCGGGCGCCGAGACGCTGGAAGTGGACGGCGGGAAGGCCGAGCGGATCGGTGAGCTGGCCGCGCAGCACCACATCGTGCTGCATGAGCTGAGCCCCCAGCAGGCCTCCCTGGAGGAGGCGTTCATGCAGCTGACCGCCGAGTCGGTCGAGTACCACGCCCACAGCGACACACCGCCCTCGGCCGGTCTCCCGGCCGCCCCCTCCCCCGGGCCCTGGGGCGACGGCTGGAAGAAGGACTGAGCATGGCAGCCACCCAGGTCCTCCGGTCCGAGTGGACCAAGATCCGGTCGGTGGCGTCCACGGTGTGGACGCTCGGTCTCGCGGCCGTCGTGACGATCGCGCTCGGTGCGCTGATCTCGCTGCTCTTCAAGAACCAGTGGAGCGACCTCAGCGAGAAGGACCGGCTCTCCTTCGACCCGACGTACACGAGTTTCGCCGGGATGAGTCTCGGGCAGCTCGCGATGATCGTGTTCGGGGTGCTCGTCGTGTCGAACGAGTACAGCACCGGCATGATCCGCACCTCGCTGGCGGCCGTACCGCAGCGCGGCACGTTCCTCGCGAGCAAGCTCGCGGTCGCGACCGGGCTGGCCTTCGCGGTCGGGGTCGTCACCAGCTTCGCCGCGTTCTTCCTGGGGCAGGCGATGCTGGGCGGGCACTCGACGTCCATCGGCGATCCGGGTGTGCTGCGCGCGGTGATCGGCGGGGCGCTGTACATGACGCTCATCGCCCTGTTCTCCATGGGCGTGGCCGCGATGCTGCGCAGCCCGATGCTGGCGCTCGGTGTGCTGATGCCGTTCTTCTTCCTGATCTCCAACATCCTGGGCGCGGTCTCGGCGACCAAGAAGATCGCGCGCTATCTGCCGGACCAGGCGGGCAGCAAGATCATGCAGGTGGTGACTCCGGTCGACAACGACACTCCGTACGGTCCTTGGGGCGGGCTCGCGATCATGGTGGTGTGGGTTGTCGTGGCGCTGCTGGGCGGGTACGTGCTGCTGAAGAAAAGGGACGCCTGAACGTAGTGACGCCCCGCGGTCATGAACCCGACATTTTTGTCGCTTCTTTAAGGGAACCGTCAGCTCCCCGATAAGCTCCTAACCCTTACGGGGGCGTGTGCCCCGCTGTCCTGAACCTTTCGATGGGTGCGGAGCATGATCGAGGCAGTCGGCCTGACGAAGCGCTACGGCGACAAGACGGCCGTGTACAACCTTTCCTTCCAGGTGCGGCCGGGGTCCGTCACCGGCTTTCTCGGCCCCAACGGCTCGGGCAAGTCGACGACGATGAGGATGATCCTCGGCCTGGACCAGCCCACCTCGGGCCAGGTCACGATCGGCGGCTTCCCCTACCGCAAGCTGCCCAACGCCCCCCGTCAGGTCGGTGCCCTGCTCGACGCCAAGGCCGTGCACGGCGGCCGGCACGCCCGTAACCATCTGCTGTGCCTGGCCCAGCTGTCGGGCATCCCGGCGCGGCGCGTGGACGAGGTGCTCGGGGTCGTCGGGCTCCAGGACGTGGCCCGGAAGCGCTCCAAGGGGTTCTCGCTCGGCATGGGACAGCGGCTCGGCATCGCCGCCGCGCTCCTCGGCGACCCCCAGGTGCTGCTCTTCGACGAGCCGGTCAACGGTCTCGACCCCGAGGGCATCCTCTGGGTGCGCAACCTGATGAAGGCGCTCGCGGCGGAGGGGCGGACCGTGTTCGTCTCCTCCCACCTGATGAGCGAGATGGCGCTGACCGCCGACCACCTCATCGTGATCGGGCGCGGCCAGCTGCTCTCCGACATGAGCGTGCGGGACTTCATCTCCGCCAACTCGGCCGACTTCGCGCGCGTACGCACCCCGGAGACCGAGCCGCAGCAGCGCGAGAAGCTGACGGCCGCGCTGACCGAGGCGGGCGGCCAGGTGCTGCCCGAGCAGGACGGCGCGCTGCGTGTCATGGGCCTGCCGCTGCCCCGGATCAGCGACCTCGCGCACTCCGCCGACGTACGCCTGTGGGAGCTGTCGCCGCACCAGGCGTCGCTGGAGGAGGCGTACATGCGGATGACGCAGGGCGCCGTCGACTACCGCTCGACCATCGACCAGCGGGCCGGACTCCAGCAGCTGCCGCCGCCGGGCGCTCAGCCGCCGCCCCAGATGCCGGTGCCGGGACAGGGCCAGCCGGGCTGGTACGCCCCGCCGCCGCCCCAGGAGGGCGGTCAGCCCCCGTTCTCGGCGCCCGAGCCGCTCGGACCGCCCTCGGGGCCGTACGGCGGCCCTGCCGGCCCCGCCGCGCCCGGTGGCGCCCACCCGAACCCGTACGCGCAGCCCGCTCCTGCCGCCGCCCCCGACCTGACCAAGCCCGAGGACGCCCGATGAGCACGCCCCAGCAGCCCCCGACGCAGACGCCGGTGCCGCAGGCGGCGCCGAACTGGCAGGCGGCGCCCGGCGCTTCGTACGCCGCCGCCTACACCTCGCCGATCCCGGTCACGCGCACGCATCTCGGTCACGCCCTCGCCTCCGAGTGGACGAAGATCAAGTCGGTGCGCTCCACGATGTGGACGCTCGGGGTCTTCCTGGTGCTCGTCATCGGCATCGGCCTGCTGGTCGCCGCGCAGACGACCAACGAGGACTTCGGGGACGTGCCGTACACGATCCCCGCGTTCTTCGGACTGATCCTCGGGCAGATCTGCCTGATCACGCTGGGCGTGCTGGTCATCTCGTCCGAGTACGGCACGGGCATGATCCGTACGACGTTCACCGCGTCGCCGCAGCGTCACCGGGTGCTCGCCGCCAAGCTGATCATCTTCTTCGCGGTCGCGTTCGTCGTGTCCGCGTTCGCGATCGGTTTCGTCGGTCTGGCGACCGAGTCGATGCACAACGGCGACGGGGGCAAGCCCTGGGGCGGCACGGTCGTCATGGGCGCGCTGTACGTCTCGCTGCTCGGCACGCTCGCCCTCGCGGTCGGCTCGATGCTGCGTCACTCGGCGGGCGCGATCACCGCGATGCTGGGACTCGTCCTGGTGCCGGCGATCCTGCCCGCGTTCCTGCTGATGTCCGAGAGCATGCGGACGATCGGCGAGAAGATGCTCGACTACAACGCGCCCAACGCCCTCGCCAAGATCTTCGGACTGGACGACGAGAACGCCGCCGGGGGTGCCCAGCTCGGCCTGCTCGCCAGCGTGACCGCCGCGGCGATCGCCGGCGCCTTCGTCCTGCTGGACCGCCGGGACGTGTGATTCACCTGATTCACGCGAATTACCTGATTCACCTGGCCCACCCGACTCGCCTGATTCACCCGGAGGGGTGAACTCCGCGAGCCGACAGGCGAGTTGGTTCAGAACCTCGGTGAGTTACGGGACCGCTGCACCCGCGTGGTGCGGCGGTCCTTCGCGTTCCAGCACGCCTTGTGCCAGTGCCGGCGGTCGTCCACGCCCGCGTGCTCGGCCCACGCGACGACGTGCGGAACGCCGGACGGGATCAGCTGGTCGCAGCCCGGGCAGCGGTACGTCTTGCCCTGGGCGCTGGCCCCCGCGACATGCCGGACGTTCCAGCTCTCGCCCTGCCAGCTCTCCGAGGACTGGAAGCCGCCGTAGCGGCCGGAGTCGTCCTCGTCGGCGCTCCGGCCGGGCGACCCGGGGCCTTGGGGGCGGTTGCGGCGCGGGGACACGGAACACCTCACGGAGCGGTTCAGGGGGCAGGAATCGTCTCCAGCCTACGCGGCGCGATCCGGGGTAGAAGTAAGTCACCACCGTCGTACGAACTTCTCTCGAACCCCTTCTCGAATCCCCCGTCGGTCCCCCACCGGTCCGCCGTCGGCACCCCGGCCACTCTTCGCCCGGCTGCCCGATTCTGCAGACAATCCGCCAATCTCTCCGCCAAGCCGTGACTTCGGCACGTGTCGGGCGGTTATGCCGAGCGGGGGAGCTCCATGTCGGGGCCTAGGAAGCAGGAAAGAGCAATGCGCGTAGGAAGTTTTGTGCTGGCGGCCCAGTTCCCGGGCCAGGGCCAGGGGGAGGCGCTGCACCGAGCGGTCCGGTCCGCCGAGGTCGCCGAGGAGGCGGGTCTCGACACGGTCTGGCTGGCGGAGCACCACTTCGTGCCGTACGGCACCTGCCCGTCCGCGACGACCCTGGCCGCGCTGCTGCTGGGCCGCACCCGGCGCATCCGGGTCGGCACGGCGGTGAGCGTGCTGCCCACCACCCACCCGGTGATGCTCGGCGAGCAGGCCGCGCTGCTGCATCTGACGTCCGGCGGGCGGTTCACGCTGGGCGTGGGGCGCGGCGGTCCGTGGGTCGACCTGGAGGTGTTCGGGACGGGGATCGAGGCGTACGAGAAGGCCTTCCCGGAATCACTCGATCTGCTGGTCCGCTGGCTGCGTGAACCGTCCGTGGCGGCCGACGGCGACCGGTTCAGGTTCCGTGAGGTGCCCGTCGTGCCCAGCCCGTCGGAGTCGCTGACGGAGACGGCGGGGCCGGAGGTGGTCGTCGCGTGCACCTCGCCGGCGAGTGTGCGGCTGGCCGCCGAGCGCGGGCTGCCGATGCTCCTCGGCATGCATGTCGGGGACGAGGAGAAGGCCGAGATGGTCACCCTGTGGCGGAAGTTGGCGCGTGCGGCGGGGCGTCCGGCGGACGAGATCCACGGCGCCGCCCATGTGTCGGCCGGCGTCTGCCAGATCGCGGACCGGCGTACGGACGCGGTCGAGACGCTGATGAAGGCGATGCCGGGCTGGCTGCGTCAGGGGCTGGAAGCACATGTCACGGTGGACAACCGGGAGCGTTCGATGCGGGACCCGGTGGCGTACACCGAACTCCTCTGCGGACTGCACCCGGTGGGCACCCCCAGGCTGTGTGCCGACCGGCTCGCGGCCACGTCCGAACGGACGGGCATCTCACGCTTCGCGCTGCTCATCGAGGGCTCCGGCGACCTGGCGGCCACGGAGGAGAACGTACGACGGCTGGGGAGCGAGGTGCTCACACAGCTGCGCTGACCCGGTCGGCCCGGTCAACCGCCCGCTGCCCCAGGTAGCTTGCCGCCCCGTACAGAAACACCTCCCGCGTACGGAGCGGCAAGCCGGTGCCTAAGTCACCTCAGCAGTCCCGGAATTCCGGGGACTGGTTCAGCAACTGACTGCGCACCGAGGTGAAGCGGGCCAGCTTGACGTCCACAGAGGCGTCCAGCGGGAACACCGCCACCCGGTGGCAGTTCTGAAAGGCCAGCCGCACACCGAAGTGCCGCTGCAGCGCGCCGCGTATCGCGTCACTCGCCAGCGCACGCAGCAGCTGCCCACGTGCCTGCTCGTCCGGCGGCGGCGTCTGGTTGTCGGCGAAGTCTCCGCCGTCCACCTTCAGCTGGGCCACCAGGGAGCTGATCATCTCCCATGCGTAGGGCAGGGAGGTCCGGACGCAGTCGACGAATTCAGCTTCGTCGACCTCGCCTCGCTCGGCCTGTTCGAGTAGGGCCGGTGAGACGTCGAGCGACATGGGTTCTCCTCTCGCACCCCCGGGTCGCGGGGGTTGCCGGACAGGGAAAGGGAGCCCGCGACACCGAGCACGCTCCGTAGATGCATCGCGACCTCCCGGTTACTACGGTATGCAACGGACCGTGACGGCACCAGGAAAACGCGGATACAGGACCGGTCAGAACCGTCCCGGTAGGAACACAATCAGCCAACAACGAACAGTTGCCCCTGGCATGTTCCTTCGGCCCAGCAGGCCTTCATCACCACTGTGAGGTGGGCGAATCGCGTGGAGCACCACGCGTCGAGTAGCGTTGCCGACCATGCGTCTCGTCATTGCGCGCTGTTCCGTGGACTACGCGGGCCGGCTCACCGCTCATCTCCCGTCGGCCCCCCGTCTCATCCTGGTCAAGGCTGACGGCAGCGTCTCGATCCACGCGGACGACCGCGCCTACAAGCCTCTCAACTGGATGTCTCCGCCCTGCACGTTGAAGGAGGGGGCAGGAGAAGAGGAGGGGATCTGGACCGTCATCAACAAGGCGGGCGAGAAGCTCATCATCACGATGGAGGAGATCCTGCACGATTCCTCCCACGAACTGGGCGTCGACCCCGGCCTGATCAAGGACGGCGTGGAAGCACACCTCCAGGAACTGCTCGCCGACCGCATCGAGACCCTCGGCGACGGCTACACGCTCATCCGCCGCGAGTACATGACGGCCATCGGTCCCGTCGACATCCTGTGCCGGGACTCCGAGGGCGCGACGGTCGCGGTCGAGATCAAGCGGCGCGGTGAGATCGACGGCGTGGAGCAACTCACGCGCTATCTGGAGCTGTTGAACCGCGACCCGCACCTCGCGCCGGTCCGCGGCATCTTCGCCGCCCAGGAGATCAAGCCCCAGGCCCGCGTGCTCGCCACGGACCGGGGCATCGGCTGCGCGGTGCTGGACTACAACGCACTGCGGGGCATCGAGGACGACAAACTCCGGCTGTTCTGACGTCTGTTCACGCGAGAAGGGCCGGTCCCCGGGGACCGGCCC